>DAHVSI010000159.1 GCA_027324645.1 Castellaniella sp.
CTCGGTCACACCCGGTTCGCTGGCCATGATCGACGTGGCGGGTGAAACCAAAACGCCCATGATCAGTGTGGCGGCGGGTGCCGCTATTGTCGAACCTATCGAGGGGGATCGGGAATGGGTGTTCAAGACGCCACAAAACGACCAGCTTATGGCTAACGCACTGGCTCAGGCCATGGAAAAGGAAGGCGTTAAAACGCTGGGCTTCATTGGCTACAACGATGCCTATGGCGAAGGCTGGCTGGATGTCATGACCAAGGCCGCCGAAGACAAGGGCATTGAACTGGTTGCTGTTGAGCGCTACGGTCGCAACGACACCAGTGTGACGGGCCAGGTACTCAAGCTGGTTGCCGCCAAGCCTGACGGTGTGCTTATTGCCGGTTCGGGTACGCCCGTTACGCTGCCTCAGGGCGAGCTTAAAAAGCGGGGTTACGACGGCATTTACTATCAGACTCACGGCGCCGCCAATAACGATGTGCTGCGCGTGTGTGGCAAAGACTGTAACGACATGATCCTGCCTGCCGGCCCGTTGCTGGTGGCCGACCAGCTTGACGATGACCACCCGGTCAAGGAAAGTGCCCTGGAATACAAAAAAGTCTATGAAGACGAGTATGGCGAAGGCACCATCAACACGTTTGGCGGCCACATGTGGGATGCCGGCATGATCATCACCAACGCAATCCCTGCCGCCCTCGAGGCCGGTGCCGAGCCTGGTACGGAGGAATTCCGCAAGGCCATGCGCGATGCCATCGAAAACACGTCAGACCTGCCTGTCTCCCAGGGTGTCATGAACATGTCCCCCGAGAATCACGCAGGCTTTGACGAACGAGCACACGTCATGGTCAAGGTGGTTGACGGCAAATGGACGTATCAGCCTGACCTGTAATTTGCAGCGTCTGTGCTGCATGGCCGCAGCAGCGTAAGCTGCGCGGCCTGGTACCCGGCAGGCGTGCTGCTGTTGCAGCCGCCCGCCGGGTTGTTTAAACGTTGTACTGGTGTTGTCCGACATGGATTCAACAATCATACTGATCCTGCTGCAGGATGGCATCATGAATGGCGCCATTTATGCGCTGCTTGGGCTGGCCCTGGTGCTGGTCTTTGTTGTGACCCGCGTCATTTTTATTCCCCAGGGCGAGTTTGTTGCGTTTGGCGCGCTCACGCTGGCCTACCTGGTCAATGGCAAGGTGCCAGGCACCACAACCTTGCTGCTGCTGACCGGTCTGGCTGTATTTATTGTTGACGCAGTCAACGCTGCACGCCATGGAAACTGGACCGGCATGGGCAAAACGGCTTTATGGACGCTGGCTCTGCCCATTGGCCTGTATGTGCTTGTGCCTTATGTCGTCAGCGCCGAGGCCCCGTTGTGGGTCAATACCCTTTTGGCACTGGTTTTGGTTATCCCGCTGGGGCCCATGGTTTACCGTCTGGCGTATCAGCCTATTGCCGAAGCCAGTGTGCTGACACTGCTTATTGTGTCCGTGGCCGTGCATTTTGCGCTTACGGGCCTGGCCCTAGTGTTTTTCGGGGCCGAAGGCTGGCGGACACCCGCCTTTATTGAAGGCACAGTAGACATGGGTGTGGTCAGCTGGTCGGCACAAACCTTCCTGGTGCTGGGCACCTGTCTGTTTCTTATTGTGGGGCTGTGGTTGTTTTTTGGCCGAACCCTGTATGGCCGGGCACTACGTGCCACGGCCGTCAATCGCCGCGGCGCGCGCCTGGTGGGCATTAGCACCAACATGTCAGGTCGCCTTACGTTCACGCTGGCGGCTTTTATTGGTGCATTGTCCGGTATGCTTATCGCGCCGGTCACCACCATTTACTACGACACGGGCTTTCTAATTGGCCTCAAGGGCTTTGTCGGGGCCATCTTTGGTGGCCTCATCGGGTATCCCATGGCCGCTGTAGGTGCCATGTTTGTTGGAATTCTTGAAGCGTTTTCGTCATTCTGGGCCAGCGCTTACAAGGAAGTGATTGTGTTTACGCTGATTATTCCCGTGCTGCTGTGGCGTTCGTTTGGCATGCAGCATATTGAAGACGAGGATTAAGCAATGAATCGTCTTTTGCTTGTCGTCATTGTTGCTCTTCTGGCTGTACTGCCAGCGTTGTCCTTCACGCCTGCGTACTGGATCACGCATTTAAACTATATCGGTCTGGCCAGCCTGGTGGTGTTGGGGCTGGTCCTGCTCACTGGCGTAGGGGGGCTGACGTCGTTTGGTCAGGCGGCATTTGTGGGCATTGGCGCCTACACCACAGCCTACATGACAACGGCCATGGCCTGGTCACCCTGGGCGGGTCTGGCACTGGGCCTGGCCCTCACGTTCGCCGTGGCCTGGCTGCTTGGCGCCATTACCTTACGGTTATCCGGGCATTTCCTGCCCATTGGCACCATTGCCTGGGGCCTGGCCCTGTATTACCTGTTTGGCAATTTGGATATTCTTGGCCAGTACGACGGCATTTCCGGCATTGCGTCCATCAATATCTTTGGGGTGCCGTTCCGAAGCGGGCGCAGCATGTATTACCTTATCTGGGTCTGTGTGCTGTTATCCATGCTGGCCACCCGTAACCTGCTCGATTCCCGTCCGGGTCGTGCCATTCGTTCGTTGCGTAACGGGGGTGGCATGGCCGAATCGTTCGGCATCAATATGGCGGGCTACAAAGTCATTATCTTTGTTTATGCAGCGTTGCTGGCGTGCCTGTCCGGCTGGTTGTACGCTCACATGCAGCGTGCGGTCAGCCCCAGCCCCTTTGGCCTTAATTACAGTATCGAATACCTGTTCATGGCCGTGGTCGGGGGCTCGGGCAGTGTCTGGGGCGCGGTAGTGGGCTCGGCCCTGATCCACACGCTCAAAGACCAGTTGCAGTCCCTGTTGCCCTATCTGTTCGACAGCAAGGACAACTACGAACTAATTTTCTTTGGCATCCTGATGGTGCTGGTGCTGCAGTATGCCCGTGATGGCGTCTGGCCGCTGTTGCGCACCTGGGGGGGCGCGCTCGGGTTTGTGCGCGATCAGCGTAATGCCCCTCCGCCGGCCCAGGCGGCGCCGCTGGCACAGCGCAAGCGCCCTGACAGCAGCACTTTGGTGCTTGAAGTCTCCGACGTTCGCAAAGAATTTGGCGGCCTGGTCGCCGTCAATGACATCAGCTTTTCACTGCATGCCGGCCAAATCATGGGCCTGATCGGGCCCAACGGTGCCGGCAAAAGCACCACATTCAACCTCATTACCGGGGTGCTGCCGGCTACCAGCGGCAAGGTCACGTTCATGGATGAGCGCCTTGACCGGCTGCAGGCACGAGACATAGCCAAACTGGGTGTTGGGCGTACCTTCCAGCATGTTCAGTTGCTGCCCACCATGTCTGTGCTCGAAAACGTTGCCCTGGGCGCCCATCTGCGCCGGGACAGTGGGGTGGTGTCTGCCGCATTGCGCCTTGACCGCGCCCAGGAGGCCGAACTGCTGCACGAAGCCGCGGTGCAGCTTGAGCGCGTTGGGCTGGGTGATTCGCTGTACGAGCAGGCCGGTAATCTGGCTCTGGGCCAGCAGCGCATTCTTGAAATAGCGCGTGCGCTGGCGGCCGACCCGGTGTTGCTGCTGCTGGACGAGCCTGCGGCCGGGCTGCGCTACCGCGAGAAACAGGAGCTCGCCCGGGTGTTGTCGCAGCTTCGCGACGAGGGCATGAGTATCCTGCTGGTCGAACACGACATGGATTTTGTCATGAACCTCACCGACCACCTGGTCGTCATGGATTTCGGCACCAAAATTGCTGAAGGCACCCCTCAGGTTGTCCAGGCCCATCCTGCGGTACTCGAGGCCTACCTGGGGGGCATTGATGACGACATCGACGACGCGGGCTCCGGGGCCGGTAGTCCGGATCAACCCACGCCCGCCGCGCAACATACAGGTAATGTGGCATGAGTACAAATAAACCTCGCCATCCCATACTCAAGGTTACTGACCTGACTGCCCGTTACGGCAAGGTCACCGCTGTGTCAGAAGCGAATTTGCTGGTGACGCGCGGCAGTATCGTGACCGTCATCGGTGCCAACGGCGCGGGCAAGTCCACACTGCTCAATTCCGTCATGGGTGCCTTGCCCAGTAATGGCAGCAGCGTCGGATCAGTGCAATATCTGGGGGCCGAAATTGGTTCCTGGGGGGTAGAGCGGCGCGTGGAGGACGGCATATCGCTGGTTCCGGAAAGCCGCGAGCTGTTTGCCAGCATGACGGTCGAAGACAACCTGCTGCTGGGTGGGTTCCGCCTGTACCGCCAGCGCAAGCATGGCTGGCAGCAAACCATCCACGAAATCTACGAGCTGTTCCCCCGCCTGGCGGAGCGTAAATGGCAGCAAGCCGGCACTCTTTCCGGGGGTGAGCGCCAGATGCTGGCTGTTGGCCGGGCGCTGATGGCACAGCCGCAGCTGCTCATGCTGGACGAACCCAGCCTGGGGTTAGCGCCACGGGTCGCCCGCGAGATTTTCCAGATTATCAGCCGCCTGCGCAGTACGGGTGTCGCGATTTTACTGGTCGAGCAAAATGCCCGGGCAGCCCTGCAGGTTGCCGATTATGGCTACGTGCTCGAGACGGGGCAGATTATCCTGGAAGGACGCGCGTCGGAGCTGGCCAATGACCGCAGGGTCATTGAAAGCTATCTGGGTCTGGGCAAGGCTCAGAACGAGACCGTGTCCACCTGAACCGGCGTATTGGGGCTGTATCCGGCACCATTGGCCGGTAGCCCGTCGTGCATTAACAGACGGTTTAGCCATTGGCGGCGGCTGGGTAGCTCGGTGTCGTCAAAGCGATCCACCAGATGGCCGGCATCCAGCACATAAAACCGGTGCGCAATGCGCTGGCTCACCGCCAAGTCCGGATCGGACACAATAATCGTGTAGTCCAGGTCGCTCAGGGCACGGATCAGGCTGATAAACGCCGCCACGATATGGGTTTCGGCGCCAGGGGTAAAAGCGTTCAGCAATAATACATTGGCCCCGCTGCGCAACAGCCTGCCCAGCGCAACCAGCCGTTCTTCACCCTGGTTCAGTTCGGAGGCCGGCCGTAACCGCAGGTCGTGCAGGGTAGGGCACAGGGCATAAATACGCGCCAACGATAGCCCCCCGCCCAGACTGGCATGGTGTCCGGTTGGCATAAGCAAGTTTTCTTCGCAGGTCAGGTCGGTATCGACAATCGAGCCTGACAGGGGCGTACTGACACCCAGCTGCGAGATGTCGGGGCTGGGGTCGTGCAGGGCTTCGCGCCCGATAATGCGAACAGACCCGCTGCAGATGTCGGAGCTATGCCCACTTATGGCGCGCAGCATGGTCCGGCGCCCGGAGCCGTTACGGCCCAGCAGGGCGATGACTTCGCCAGCCATGGCATACAGGCTGACACCATGCAGGACTTGTCCGCGCGGGTATTTAGCCTGAAGATTCACTACCTGCAATGCCTTCACCGTCATGAGAGGCCTCCGTTAGGTCGATGTGAACCAGTTGATGCAGGCTCAGTTTATTTTCTATGACGGTTTTTGCCCAGGGCAGGAAAACCCCAGGATTGAATCATTTGTTTGCAGGAGTTTTGTCTTTGTATTCGCACAAATCGGCAATGCCGCACTCCGGGCACTTGGGGCGCCGGGCGACGCAAATGTATCGTCCGTGCAAAATCAGCCAATGGTGAGCATCCTTCAGGAAGGGTTTGGGAATCAGTCGGGTAAGCTTCTTTTCTACCTCATTGACTGTCTTGCCGGTGGCGATGCGTGTGCGGTTGGCTACCCTAAAAATATGCGTGTCGACGGCAATAACAGGGTGCCCAAAGGCCGTGTTCAGTACGACATTGGCGGTTTTCCGGCCCACGCTGGGCAGCGCCTCAAGGGCTGCGCGGTTATCCGGAACCTGGCCCTGATGTTCTTCAATCAGGATCTGGCAGGTGCGTATGACGTTGGCTGCCTTGGTGCGATACAGGCCTATTGTCCGAATGGCTTCAGTCAGGCCATCCAGTCCTAAGGCGAGGATGCCTTCCGGGGTGCCGTGCTCGGGGAAAAACCGTCGGGTGGCCAGGTTGACGGAGACATCCGTAGCTTGTGCAGACAAAATGACAGCAATCAGTAACTGAAATGTGCTGTCGTACTCGAGCTCGGTAGTCGGGTGGGGGTTGGCTGCCTGCAGGCGTGTGAATATTTGGGTGCGTTTGGCGTGATTCATTTTTTCTGGCGACGTGCCCGTGCGGTGGCCAGGGCATCAGCAATCATTTTCTTGCGGGCGTCGGCGCCCTGGTGGGCGACATCGGTTACAGGTGCTTTGTTGGCCAGTGTCCGTGCCGCCAGGGTGGAATGTTCGTGGTGAGCCTGATCAATGCGTGCCCTGCGCTGTGCATAGTGCTCGCGAGCAGTGGTGGCGTCTTGGGCTGTCCAGTCACGTCCGGCAGGCACCATGTCGATGCAGTCGACCGGGCAGGGCGCCACACACAGGTCACAGCCCGTGCATTGATCGGGCAGTACCGTGTGCATGAGCTTGTTGGCACCCACAATGGCGTCGACCGGACAAGCCTGGATGCACAATGTACAGCCAATGCAATGGGCCTCGTCAATGACGGCGACCAGCAACGGGCCGGTCTGGCCGCGGGTTGTATCCAGTGGCGGTGCCTCGCGCTCCAGCAGGTTGGCTAACTGCGCAATACCGGGCTCACCACCAGGCGGGCAGCGGTTGATGTCTGCTTCGTTGCTGGCGATGGCTTGCGCATACGAGCGGCAATCGTCATAACCGCACTTGGTGCATTGCGTTTGGGGCAGGATGGCATCAATGCGGCGGGTAAGGTGAGTCAGATCATGAAAGGCGTTGTCAGCCATGTTCGCGAATAAAGTTACTGATTTGCGGACAGATCAGTTCACGCCAGCGGCGGCCGGCAAAAATGCCGTAATGACCGCAGTTGGGCGCGGTGTAGTGTTTGCGCATGGTGTCAGGAAGGTTTGAACACAGTTTGTGCGCTGCGCGGGTTTGACCCTGGCCCGAGATATCGTCCAGTTCGCCCTCGATGGTGAACAGCGCGGTGGACCGAATGGCAGACGGGTCGACGCGTGTGCCATCGACAATCCAGCTGCCCGTGGCCAGTTGGTATTCCTGAAACACCACGCGGATGGTGTCAAGGTAAAACTCTGCTGACATGTCCAGGACTGCATTGTATTCGTCGTAAAACTTGCGATGGGCTTGTGCATCCTGGCCATCGCCCTGCACCAGGCTTAAGTAAAAATCGTAGTGTGACTGCATGTGCCGGTCGGGGTTCATGGCGATAAAGCCGGCATGCTGCAAAAAGCCCGGATACACATTGCGGCCCGCTCCGGGGTAGCGTACGGGAACGCGCTCAATCAGGTTGTCCCTGAACCACTCGTAGGGTTTCGTGGTGGCCAGGCGGTTGACCTGGGTGGGGGATTCGCGAGCGTCAATAGGCCCGCCCATCATGATCATGCTGCGGGGCAGGCAGGTTTCACCGGCGCTGGCCATGAGCGATAGGGCCGCCAGAACCGGTGCCGTAGGCTGACAGACGGCCATGACGTGGACATCAGGCCCCAGCAGCCGCACAAAATCCTGAATATAGGTGACGTAATCGTCAAGGTGAAACGGGCCACTGGCTTTGGGGACCATGCGTGCGTCCACCCAGTCCGTCACGTATACGTCGTGCGCAGGCAGCAGTTCTGCCACCGTTGCCCGCAGCAGGGTGGCGTGGTGGCCCGATAAGGGTGCCACCAGCAAAATACGCGGGTCGGGCTTGTGGGTTTGCGGCACCTGACGCCTGAAATGAATCAGGTTGCAAAAGGGGCGCTGTGCGGCCACGTGTTCGGTTACCGCAATCGTGCGCCCGCCAATTTGTGTGGTGTGTAAACCCCAGGCCGGCTTTTCGTATTCCTTGCCCAGCCTGTGCATCAGCTCGTAGGTGGCGGCAATTTGGCGCGACAACGGCGTGTGGCTAAGCGGGCTGTAGGGGTGCGAAAACATCACCGAGCTCATGTCGGTAAATGCAGCAAGCGGTCCTAAAAAGGAACGCTGAAGTTCGTGCAGATCGTACAACATTGTTTTTAACTGCCTTGTACTGGTCAAGCAACGGACAGCTTACTCCAGTTTGCGTGGCAGGTCAGGGGGCTGCAGTCAGAGGAAACCCGCATGTCCTGACGATAATTGACGAAGTCCTGCTGCATAGGCTTAGCGCTCCAGGTGCTCGAGCTTGCCTTCCACACCGTTCCAGTCATCGGCATCGGGCAAGGGCTCCTGGGTACGGGTAATGGTTTCAAACTCGGGCGTGAGTTCGGCGTTCAGGGCAATAAAGTGCAGCTGGTCTTCGGGTACGTCTTCTTCGGCAAAAATAGCATTGGCTGGGCATTCGGGTACACACACCGCACAGTCAATACACTCGTCCGGGTCAATCACCAAAAAGTTGGGACCTGCCTTGAAGCAGTCGACGGGACACACATCCACACAATCGGTGAATTTACATTTAATACAGTTTTCGGTGACAACATGAGTCATGAATCAGGCTCCGGCATTGCTACGCGCAGCAACACTATCAGAGAGTGTGGCGTATCATGGGGTTGCAGCGCTTTTGCTGCAGCCATACAGGCACATGGGTGCGTAGATTGTTGCATTGCAAGAAACGATTTTACCCAATTGCCTGAGGAAAGTACTGATTGACCAGATAGTAAATCAGGTTTTTGACTATGATCATTAATTCTTTGCTGGACACCGACCTGTATAAGTTCACCATGATGCAGGTGGTGCTCCATCATTTTCCAGCCGCACAGGTTGAGTATCGTTACAAGTGCCGCACGCCCGGCGTCAACCTCAGCCCCTGGCTGGACGAAATACGCGAAGAGGTGCATGCGCTGTGCCAGCTTCGGTTTCGTGAGGAAGAGCTAGAGTATTTGCGCAGCTTGCGTTTCATCAAAAGTGATTTTGTTGATTTTCTGGGTTTGTTCCATCTGCCGGAAAAATGCATCAGTATCGAGGAAGGGGAACTGCCTGGCGAAATCGCTGTGTCGGTAAAAGGCCCCTGGCTGCACACCATTCTGTTCGAAATTCCGGTGCTCGCCATTATCAACGAGGTGTATTTTCGTAACGTGTGCCAAAACCCTGGCTGGGAAGAAGGGCGTAAACGCCTGCAGTCCAAGATGCGGCTGGTCATTGACGACCCCGCCCTGAAGGACTTCCGGGTGGCCGAATACGGTACACGGCGCCGGTTTTCACGCCAGTGGCACGAAGAAGTACTGCAGACCATGAAGGAGCAGATGGCCCCGCATTTTGCCGGGACCAGCAACGTGTGGCTGGCCATGAAGTACGACGTGACGCCCTTGGGCACCATGGGCCATGAGTATCTGCAGGCTTGCCAGGCTTTGGGCCCACGGCTGCGTGATTCACAGGTGTTTGCACTCGAAGTCTGGGCGCGGGAATATCGGGGTGACCTGGGTGTGGCGCTGTCCGATGTATACGGCATGGATGCGTTTCTGCGCGATTTCGACATGTATTTCTGCAAGCTGTTTGATGGGGCACGGCACGACTCAGGTGATCCGTTCGACTGGGGCGAGCGCCTGTTGGCGCATTACCGGGCCAACCGCACCGATCCGCGCGACAAGACCCTGGTGTTTTCTGATGCACTTACCATCCCGCGTGCTATTGAGCTGGCCAAGCATTTTGCCGGTCGGTGCAGGGTATCGTTTGGTATTGGCACTAACCTGACTAATGACCTGGGCCACGAGCCCTTGCAGATCGTCATGAAAATGGTGCGTTGCAACGATCAGCCGGTAGCCAAGGTATCGGATGCGCCCGAGAAAACCATGTGTGACGATCCGGCCTACCTGGCTTACCTGCGTCAGGTGTTTCAGTTGCCGCCTGCGTAAGTGTCACCGCTTGCGCAGGCCTACAGCAGCAGCAACGCTGCCAGGGTGCCGCCGGCTTCGTGGCATATGGCGCGGTCGTCGGCGGTCAGGGTCTTGGGCGCCAAAATGGCTTCGGGGGTCTGGGCCGCCGTATTGACAATATGGGATGGGGCGGCCCGCTGCAGCCGCCAGCCCTGGGCAATGCGCTCGGCCTGGCGTACGGCTTGCGACCCATCGGTGCCGGCACTGACAAGTAGGCTGTAGGGGCGGCCGTTCAGCTCGCCAAGCACGGCGTAATAGTTGCGGTCAAAAAACTCTTTCATTTCGCCGCTTAATGCAGCCAGATTCTCGGGTGCACTAAACAAATAAGCGTGGGCGGCAAGCAAGTCCTTGGCGTGAACCTCATGGGCAGGCTTGATGATGACGTCCAGTTGCTCCTGGGCCTGCCATTGCTCCACCACGTCGTGGGCGCCCCGGGCCGCTTCCTGTGCCATTTGTTGTGCCGCGCCGGTGCGCGAGTGCCAGACAATAAGTAATGACTTTTTCTTTGCAGACATATTGATATGACCCGCATCTTCCTGACTCAACGGTACACTTCAGTATAGAGGTTGAGGCGGCTCAATATAATGGTGTGGAACACACAGGCATGACATCCGGTAACGCAGAAACCCCCTTCACTGAAGACTGGCTGGAAAAAGCCTCTGCCGGTCTGGACAGTGCCGGTACAGCCAGTTTGCGCGAGGCAGCCGAAGCGGTCGCGGAACAATGTGGCGGCGTATTGGCGGGCACGGGCGAACCCCTGGCTGCCCACGCCGCTCAGGTGGTCCTGATTCTTGCCCGGCTGGGCGCCGATGTGGCGGCCCGTGTCAGCGCATTACTTACGGTGTTGCCAGTCGATGCCTCCAGCAGCCGGCAGCAAACCGAGGCACTGCGGCGTACCTTCGGTGCCGAGGTCGTCTCGCTGGTTCAGGGGACCCGGGCGTTGTTGCGTTTGGGCGAGATTGCCGGGCAGGCCACCGACACCGCAGCCGAAGGCAGCCAGCAAAAAGAAATGCAGCGCAAGATGCTGCTGGCCATGGCGGCTGATCTGCGTATTGTCCTGATGCGGCTGGCCTCACGCCTGCAAACCCTGACCTGGCATGCCCGCTCAAAAACACCCTGTCCACCCGCCATGGCGCGTGAAACGCTGCAGCTGTACACACCGCTGGCCAACCGCCTGGGCATTTGGCAGGTTAAGTGGGAAATGGAAGATCTGGCGTTCCGGTTTCTGCACCCGGAAACCTATCGGGGCATCGCGGCACAGCTCGAGGAAAAACGAGCCGAACGTGAAGCACTGATTGCCCAGGTCATTGACACCATCAAGCAGTCACTGGCCGACGATGGCATCCACGCCGAGGTCAGCGGCAGGCCCAAGCACATCTATAGCATCTGGAACAAGATGCGCAACAAAAACCTGTCGTTTGATCAGCTACGCGACTTGCGTGCTTTGCGGGTGATTGTCGATACCGAGCGCGATTGTTATAGCGTGCTTGCTCTTGTGCATTCATTATGGACACCGGTCACGGAAGAGTTCGACGACTATATCTCGCGCCCCAAACCCAATGGGTATCGCTCCCTGCACACGGTTGTGACGGACGAGCAGGGGCGCTATTTTGAGATCCAGATCCGCACTCGGGCCATGCACGAGGCGGCCGAATACGGCATGGCAGCACACTGGCACTATAAAGAGGCCGGTGCGCGTGGGGGCCAGCAAACAGCCAGCAGCAGTTATGACCGCAAAATTGCCTGGATGCGCCAGCTGCTCAGTTTCGATTCAGAACAGGGCGATGGGCAGCCCGCTTCAGCCCAGGACGATGCGCCGCCCGACCGTATCTATGTCATGACGCCCCAGGCAAGGGTGATTGAGCTTCCCTACGGCGCAACACCGGTGGATTTTGCCTATCATCTGCACACTGACCTGGGGCATCGGTGCCGCGGCGCGCGGGTCAACGGCCAAATGGTGCCGCTGCTGACACGTCTGGAAACCGGTCAGACAGTGGAAGTCATCGCGGCCAAGTCTGGCGGGCCGTCGCGCGACTGGCTAAACCCGCAACTGGGCTATCTGGCCAGTGGGCGCGCCCGTGCAAAAGTGCGGGCCTGGTTTAATGCCATTGAACTGCAACAGCGCATCAGTCAGGGCCACACCTTGGTGGAAAAAGAATTGCAGCGCCTGGGCAAGACGTCTGTTAATCAGGAGCAGCTGGCACAGCGGCTGGGGTTTGCGCGAGCCGATGACCTGTATGTGGCCGCTGCCAAGGACGAGTTCAGCCTGCGCCATATCGAGCAGGCATTACGCGACGATGCCCAGCCAGCCGGCAAAAAAGATCCCGAAGAGCCCGTAGACCGCACCTACACGAGTGGCACAGACAGTGTGGCGCGCACAGGTCAAAGCGGTGTCCTGGTGGTCGGGGTCGATGCCTTGCTGACGCAGCTGGCGCGTTGCTGCCACCCCGCGCCCCCGGATAAGATCGCGGGCTTTGTAACGCGGGGGCGGGGCGTCACCATCCATCGACAGGACTGTCCGGCCTACGCAGCGTTGGCAAGCCAGCAGCCCGAGCGTTTGATAGAAGTAGACTGGGGCGACACGGGCCAGGCCAAGTACCCGGTCAGAGTTAGCGTGCAGGCACCCGAGTCCCCCAATTTGCTGCGCGACTTGTCCGAGGTTTTTGCTCGGCTGCGTCTCCATGTGGTGGGTGTTCACACACAAAGCCGGCGGTCACTCACACACATGATTTTTACCATCGAAGTCAAGAATGGTGAACAAATCGGCCAGGCCTTGCAGGCGCTCAATGAACTGCCGGGCGTAACGGCGCAGCGGCACTGATCCCCTTTGTGGTTTGTCTAACAAGCCAGGCACCATTCTATGCAGGGCTGGTAAAATGGCCGTTTGTGACTATGCAGTGCAACCTGGATAAAAGCCTTGACTTCTTATACCTTGCCCGATAGCAGCGGCCATTTTGGGCCCTATGGCGGCCTGTTTGTTGCCGAGACGCTGGTTCATGCGCTCGACGAACTTAAACAGGCCTACGAGACGTATCGGATTGATCCCGATTTTCAGCAGGCGTTCGCTTACGAGCTGGCGCACTTTGTCGGGCGGCCCAGCCCGGTGTATCACGCCAGCCGCTGGTCGCAAAAACTGGGCGGGGCACAAATCTGGTTCAAGCGTGAAGACCTTAACCATACGGGCGCCCACAAAATCAATAACTGTATTGGCCAAATGCTGCTGGCCCAGCGTATGGGCAAGCCCCGCATCATTGCCGAAACCGGCGCCGGTCAGCATGGTGTTGCAACGGCCACGGTGGCGGCACGCCATGGGCTTGAGTGCGTCGTCTACATGGGCAGCGAAGACGTGCGTCGCCAGGCGTCCAATGTGTATCGCATGAAGTTGCTTGGTGCCCAGGTTGTGGCGGTAGACTCCGGCTCGCGCACGCTCAAGGACGCCCTAAACGAGGCCATGCGCGACTGGGTCACCAATGTTGAAAACACCTTCTACATTATTGGTACCGTGGCCGGGCCGCATCCTTATCCCATGATGGTGCGCGACTTTCAGTCCGTCATTGGCGACGAATGTCTGCAGCAAATGCCCGAGCACACCGGTCGCCAGCCTGACTATATTCTGGCCTCCGTGGGCGGCGGGTCCAACGCCATGGGGATCTTCTATCCGTATATCGACAACTCCGAAGTCCAGCTTGTCGGTGTCGAGGCCGCGGGCCATGGTATAGGAACCGGGCAGCACGCAGCATCGCTCAATGCCGGCCATGTCGGCGTATTGCACGGCAACCGCACCTATGTGGTGCAGGACGACGCAGGCCAGGTGCTGCCAACTCATTCCATTTCGGCCGGCCTGGATTATCCGGGTGTTGGTCCCGAACACGCCTGGCTTAAAGACAGCGGGCGCGCCCAGTACGTGTCGGTCACTGACGACGAGGCTCTACAGGCTTTCCACGACTGCTGTCGTACCGAGGGCATCATGCCGGCGCTTGAGTCTGCTCATGCTATTGCCCATGCTGTCAGGCTTGCGCCCACCTTGTCGCCTGACCAGACTATCCTGGTCAGCCTATCGGGTCGGGGCGACAAAGACATGCATACTGTCGCCGACGCCAGCGGCATCGAGCTTTAAGGGAGCAGGCATGGATAGTAATCATAGAATTCGTGCGGCTTTCGAGCGTCTGGCCAATAGCAGGCCGGCGCTGGTTCCCTACATAGCCGCAGGCGACCCGTCACCCGCGGCCACACCGCAGCTCATGCATGCCTTGGTCAAGGCAGGTGCCGACGTCATTGAGCTGGGGGTGCCATTTTCCGACCCTATGGCCGACGGTCCCGTCATTCAGCAGGCAGCCGAACGCGCCATTGCGCAAGGCACGTCCCTGCAGACGGTGCTCGACATGGTCGCCCAGTTCCGGCAAACTGACACGACGACGCCTGTGGTACTCATGGGCTACGCCAACCCCATCGAGCGCATGGGCCAACAAAATTTTGTCGATCGCGCTTCGCAGGCTGGTGTGGATGGCCTGCTGGTTGTTGATTACCCGCCGGAAGAAAGCCAGGAATTTACCGGTATGCTAAACGATGCCGGTATTGACCCCATTTTCCTGTTGGCGCCCACATCCACGCCCGAACGTATGGCGCTGGTGGGCAAGCTGGCACGTGGTTATGTGTACTATGTGTCGCTCAAGGGTGTTACCGGTGCCGCCACGCTCAATACTCAGGATGTGGCCACGCGTGTTGCCCGGATTCGCGAGTTCGTCTCCATCCCCGTCGGGGTCGGCTTTGGAATACGCGATGCGCACAGTGCACGCGAGCTGGGCAGTTGTGCCGATGCTGTGGTCATTGGCAGCAAATTAATTGACACCATGCAAGGCGCCTGGCAGGCTGCTCATTCCAGTGGGCGTTCGTCGCAGCAGGCCGACCAGGAAGCGATTGACGCCGCAGCAGACTGGCTTCAGAACATAAGGAACCATTTATGAGCTGGATAGAAAAAATTCTTCCGCCGCGCATCAACAAAAAAAATGATGCCAGCGGCAAGCGTGTGCCCGAAGGGGTGTGGGTTAAATGCCCATCATGCGAATCAGTTCTGTATAAGGAAGATTTGCAAGCCACGCTGGATGTGTGCCCCAAATGCAGCCATCACATGCGCATCACCGCTCGTGAGCGGGTCGACGCGCTGCTGGACGAGCAAGGCCGCACAGAAATCGCCGACCAGACACGCCCCATGGACCCGTTAAAGTTCCGGGACAGTCGCAAATACCCCGACAGGCTGTCAGAGGCAACAAGGCAAACAGGCGAATCCGAAGCCCTGGTCACCATGAAAGGCTGTATTTTGTCTGTGCCCGTTGTGCTGTCCTGTTTTGATTTTGGCTTTATGGGCGGCTCCATGGGCTCGGTTGTGGGCGAGCGGTTTGTCCGCGGCGTACAGCAGGCTATTGACGATCGCACGCCATTTATCTGCGTAACGGCATCAGGCGGTGCACGGATGCAGGAAAGCCTGTTTTCCCTGATGCAAATGGCCAAGACCAATGCCATGCTTACCCGCCTGTCCAACGCGGGCTTGCCATTCATCAGTATTCTTACCGACCCCACGATGGGGGGCGTGTCGGCCAGCTTCGCCTTCATGGGCGATGT
>DAHVSI010000243.1 GCA_027324645.1 Castellaniella sp.
ACATCGGGCATAAAGCCGCTCGAGTAGTCTTTATAGTAGGAAATATCAGCAGTCTGTTTTTGTCCTAGTAGCTCAGAGGGCTCGGTGTTGGGCATGATGTCCACGCTGATTTTCAGGACATTTTCAAATAACAGGTTGCTGCTGGATGGATCATGCCCCGCTATGTTGACTGTGCTGGGCATACTGTTGGCAACCACTTGTTCGCCCATTTTTGCTGCCATCGCGCCCAGCTGCTCCATCTGCTTTTTTTGTTCTGGCGTCAGCTCGTCGCCCCCTTGCTCGGCAAACTTGGAGGCAAAATCCGTCATATCTGGCGCATTGCTTTTAAGGTCAATGAATTCCCAATGGGCGCTGCTCATTTCGTGGCTCTTTACTTTACCGGCAATGGTTTGCCATTCATGCGTCTTGCCATCCAGCGAGCCGGTAACCGTGCCCAGTACCTCCACATCTGCCTTGTCAGCAGACTTGGCCAATACGGGCCCGGCCGCAACAGTAGGGGCAACCAGCAAAACAAATGCAATCGTACGTATCGTCATTAATGTAGCCACAGTAGTTATTACTCTGGCGCATTTTATGCAGTTTCAACGCAAATTGCCCCGTCTGTTTGGACAGTCATGTAAAAGCGACATGCCATCGTAGCGACATTGCCTTAATAAATAAAATACGTTATTAATCCGGCAAGCACGGCCATACTTAACACAACGCTTACAAACACAGCTATAAGCCTGGTTGTAAACAAGGCACGAAGCAGGATTACCTCTGTCAGGCTTGCGCCGGCACTGCCAATGATAAGAGCCAGCACAGTACCAGCCCCAGCACCCTTGCTCATCAGCCCTGCTGCAAGTGGTATGACTGCTTCTGCACGTATGTATAAGGGAATCCCGATAATGGCCGCAAACGGAATGGCTAATGGGTTATCCGGTCCCGCATATCTTTCAAGAATGCCTATGGGCATGAACCCATAGATGATGCTGCCCATGAGTACGCCAAGAAACAGATAGGGCAAAAGCTGTGTAAAGTCTTTCCAGGTTTCTGCCACAGGCCATGGTACCTACCCTGATGCACCGCCTTTGCTGTAGCCGCCAAGCCTGCCCCCGCCATTGAGGAAGCAATGATTTCTGGAGTATCTGTCTGGTGTGGACGTGTTGCAGTGGTTAGATCATCGGGTGACGACGAAACTGTTGCGCTGCACCCTGATCTGGCGCCGCTGGATTCCTCCCGAACGTACCGATCAAACCGCAAGGTTTGCAGCAGCCAGCCTGCCGCCAGCGACACCACTAAGGCAGCCACGGCATAAATGCTTGTAAGTTTGATCCCGAAGGTAGCAAACAGCAGAACAACCACCACAGGGTTAAGCAACGGCGAGGTAAACAAAAAAACCATGGTGGGCCCAAATCCGGCGCGGGCTCGAAGCAAACCCTTTAGCATGGGAATCGTTGAGCAACTGCAGAATGGTGTGATAGCGCCAAGAGCTGCTGCAATAAAATAGCCCCGACCGCGGCCCCCACTTAACAACGATTCAATTTTTTCAGGCGAAATGTGCCGCTGCAGCATGCCCACAAGCAAGCTGATTCCGAGGAAAAGTACCGACAGCTCAATCGCCAGAAACACAAATTTGTTCAACGTGTTTTGCAATTCTATAGACATATTGAATCCTATAATTCTAGAATCATCGAATTATTGATACGATACTGGATAGTTTTGGTGCAGGTCAACCTATAATATGAGAATCTTGAAATTTTTCCAGGAGCACCATGAAACACGATGCCGCAGCCGCTAGCCTGGCGGAACTGGGTAACACCCACCGCCTTGGTGTGTTTCGTTTTTTGGTGAGGGCGGGCCACAAGGGTGCGTCCGTTGGCGAGATTCAAAAGTCACTGGGCATTCCAGCGTCTACGCTGTCCCATCATCTTAGCCGGATGGCAAATGTAGGCCTGATTCGCCAGGAACGGGTTGGACGCACAATCATGTGCATCCCTGTATACGCTCATCTTGAGAGTCTTATCGCATACCTGCATGAAGAATGCTGTCTGGGGTTTGAGCCCGAAGCATTCTCACGCGACGGCGTGGCTGCCCCCGAACAAGGGCAACAGTAATGCCAAGGCGGTTAACGTGGCCAGCAATACAGGTGGCGTAATCAACAGCCCAATTTTCATGTACTGTCCCCAACCAAGCCTGTAGTGCTTGCTTGCAAGGACGTGAAGCCATAGCAGTGTGGCCAGGCTTCCTATAGGCGTGAATTTAGGCCCCAGATCATTGCCAATGACGTTTGCATAAACCATCAGCTCTTTGGTCGCCTCGGGAACCTGTGCCTGATCGATTGCCAGAGCCCCGACCAATGTGGAAGGCATGTTATTCATGACAGAGGCCACCATTGCAGATAAGAATCCTGTACCAACCGTAGCAATCAGATGTCCTTGCTGCCCTAGCCAGGCAAGAACGTCCGCAGCATAGTCAGTAAGCCCGGCATTGCCTAAACCATAGACAACCAGATACATGCCGATGGAAAACAGTACGATCTGCCAAGGTGCATTCCACAGCGCCGCTTTCACCGACACAATGGCGTCCCGCCCCAACGTCCACCATCTTCCGGCAATGGCCATCAGTACCAGTGCACCTGTTCCAGTGACCAATGAGACCGGCACGTTGAACATCTCTGTTGCAAAATAAGCTGTTAACAATGCTAGTAACAGCGGCAAGGCAGCACGAAAAACCAGTGGATCAACAATCGCCGTTGAGGGAGCATCCAGGGCCTCCACGGTGTAAGCAGAAGGTATCCTGGGGCGAAACGCCACCCACAATACGATTAGCGTTGCAACGACTGAAACGATATTCACGGGCACCATGATTGCTGCATACCGTGCAAATCCAATGTCAAAATAGTTTGCACTGACAATATTGACCAGATTTGAAATAACGAACGGCAAGCTTGCA
>DAHVSI010000251.1 GCA_027324645.1 Castellaniella sp.
GGCAATGACCGGGGTGCCCAACCGGCCTGCCACCGTGACAATCGTCATGAGTTCGTTACCGGAGCCAGAGTAAGAAATGCCAATGAGCAGGTCTTTGCTGGTGAGCATGCCCAGGTCGCCATGCATGGCTTCGCCGGCGTGCATGAAAAAAGCGGGCGTGCCCGTAGAGGCCAGAGTGGCAGCAATTTTGCGCGCAATGTGGCCGGTTTTACCCAGCCCGGTTACTACAACACGCCCCTCGCATTGCAGAATCTGGTGCACAGCCTGCACGAAGGGCTGGCCCAGCCGCTGTTGCAGGCTGCGCAAGGCCTTGATTTCGGTGTCGAATGTTTGATTGGCAGACGCCAGAATATGTTCGGGCGTCTTGGCGTCATGGGTATTCATGGGCTGATTTTAGTCCAGACAGACGGCGACGGCACCTGGCTTGTGTACGTGTCATGGACGGTGTCGGGTGCTATGATTAGCGTGGCCTTACAGGCCGGCTCCGTCTTGACCTGTCCGGAATGTTTGTTTCATGCATATCGATCCAGCTGTCTACGTACGTGACACGATACGTAGTGTGCCCGATTGGCCCAAACCGGGTGTGATTTTCAGAGATATCACCCCCGTGCTTCAGGACCCCCAGGCTTTTCGTGTTCTGGTTGACCTGTTCGTCTACCGCTACATGCGCCAGCGACTTGATCTGGTTGCCGGGGTAGATGCGCGCGGGTTCATTCTGGGCGCCGTACTGGCTTACGAGCTCAACCTGGGGTTTGTGCCCGTGCGCAAGCAAGGCAAACTGCCATTCCGTACGCTGGCCGAAGAATATTCGCTTGAATATGGCAATGCCACTGTTGAGATGCACACCGATTCGGTGCGTCCGGGACAGCGTGTCCTGCTTATTGATGACCTGGTCGCCACAGGCGGTACGATGGTCGCGGCTTCGCGGCTGTTGCAGCGCCTGGGTGCCAATGTGGTTGAAGCGGCCGCCATTATTGACCTGCCCGACCTGGGCGGTTCCGAAGTGATCAAACAGGCTGACTTGCCGCTTTATACCGTCTGCAGCTTTACCAGCAGGGCCGACCAGGCTGATGTGGGTGCCTGACGCACTGTTTTCCTCCATTCTTATTGTTCTGATGGCGTCTGCATTGCAGTCGGCAACCGGTTTTGGGTTTTCTCTGCTGGCTCTGCCTTTGCTGTTGCTGGTGCATCCGTCGCTGGTTGCGGTCGAGATCAATCTGATCGTCTCGGTCGTGTTGTGCCTGGTGTTGGTACGAACGGTTCATTCGCAGTGTGATTACCGTCTGGTCGTCAGATTAATGGCCAGTAGCGTGCTTGGAGCGCCATTGGGCTTGGCGCTGCTGCTGTATGTGGACGAGCGTTTGTTTCGTATCGGGATAGGCGTGCTGATCTTGATATTCATGGGCTTGCTATGGTGGCGCCTGCGGTTTCAGCGTACGCCGTTACGGGACAGCCTGGCCGGCTTGCTGGCGGGGGTTTTTACATCGGCTGTTGGCATGGGCGGTATTCCGTTGTTGGTCTATTTTGCCGGCGCACGGACGCCCAAGGCCGTGGTGCGCGCCACTGCCATCGTCTTCTTCTTGTTTATTTACACCCTTGCCCTGATTCTGCAAGTGATGGCCGCCTCGACTGGCGCGTCTGTCTGGTGGTTGTCGCTGTTGCTCGTGCCGGCCGCGCTGGTTGGGTCACGGGCCGGCCAGTGGCTGTATGCACGAATCAGTCAAAGAACATTCACCCTGATCATCTGGCTGATTCTGATTGGCAACAGCGCGTTTTTACTGTTGTCACAACTGTAGCAACGAGGCTTCATCAGGGTTGCCGGCCGCCAACAGCGCTGCCAGCCGGACACGTGCTTTACGGGCGGGCAGGCCGCTTACCGGAACAGCCCCTGTTGCTTCCAAATCTTGCAGTGAGCCGGCAAAATCATAGCTTTGCCAAAGTGGGCCGTGCAGTGTCGATGTGCAGACAATCACCATAATGCCTGCGCCACAAGCATGTTGAATGGAGGGCATCCAGCCAGGCGGTACATGGCCCCGTCCCAGCGCATCAATCACGATTCCACGGGGGCTAGACGCGATGACGGCATCCAGGGCGGTCGTACCGGCGTCCAGATAGGCCGGCACGATCTCGACTGTGGGCAACGTGGACAGACCGTCAGGCAGTGCGATGACTGGACGACGCACCGGGCGCTGTTGCAGTATGATCCGGCCCTGGTCAATAAGGCCCAGTGCGCCCAGCCCGGGGCTGTCAAACCCGTTTACCTGGTAGCTGCTGACTTTGCGTACTGTGGCCGCACTGAAAATGGTTTCGTTGAAAACGACTAGTACTCCCATATCGTGGGCCTCGTCGCTTGCAGCCACTTCAATAGCGTGCTGCAGGTTCAGGTAGGCGTCGGTGCCAGGCGCGTGTGGAACCCGCTGTGATCCGGTGATGACGACAGGCACATTCTCAGTGGAGAGTACCGAATCCAGAAAGCCGGCTGTCTCTTCCAGCGTATCCGTGCCGTGGGTGATAACGATCCCCGCTACGTCACCGCTTTGGGCCAAGCGCCGGCATTCATCGTGTAACTGGCACAGGTCCGGTAAAGCGATGGCGTTGCTGGGCTTTTGAAAAAGCGACCTGACCTGCAGATCGATCGTGTCAGATAACTGGACTTGTTTGAGTAACTGTTCGCCGGGCAGGGCGCCGGCGACACTTTTTCCGTCAGCGCCGGCCGTGCTTGCAATGGTGCCGCCAGTAGAAAGAAGAACAATGGTTTTCATGATGCTCCGGACAGTAAAGAATCAAGTAATTGGGCTTCAACCTGCAAGGTTACCGCGTTCTGCCTGGTGCCGGCCGGACTGGGGCCGGACAGGACAAAAATGTCCAAGCAACTTTACAAGTTGTGGGCAGCGTTGCAGATCGCTACTCTTTATTTCGTTAGTCACATCGTGTTTCATCCAGACGAGGAGGGTTGATCATGCGCGAGCGGCTTGATTGTGCAATTTTTGAATTTGATGACGGGGTAACACCACGCGCCCAGCTGCCTATGGTGGCGTGTTATGCCAATGAGCGATTGTTCGTACACACGTTACCGCTACCGACTCAGCATGAGTCGAATATTCGTGCCTTTGCATCCATGGCCCTGATGTTGCGCCGCTACGACGCCTGTCTATTACGTGTCTCCGCCCTCAACCTTGCGTGGGTTCGTCAGGCACTGCAGGCCGCGCGTCCGGCTTTGGACACCCCTATCATCGGTGTGCTGCACGAGCTCAGGGCGCCTGCCATTGACGATTTGTATAGTCTGGGCATGGCCGACTTTGTGTGCGAGCCCGTGTGCTATGAGGAATTGCGTGCCCGGGTGCAGCGTTTGCTCGATAGCCGTCTCATGGTGCATACGACGGGTGCTGCTGGGAATCTGAACGAACCGGGGTTAACCATTCGCCATGGTGGACAGGCCACTTATAATACGGCAGTAGCCTCTGACGACATGCCCATGCCGCTGGTTGCAGCCGGGCTGGTCAACGACTCAGCGACGGAAGCTTTGCTGCCTATTGAGCAGGGTGACCGCGAACTCGAAGCTTTTGCCATTGCATCGGCTTCACGCTGCGCCCATACGTCAGACTCATTCAGTACTGCTAAAAGTAAAGTCATTGCCCGGTTTGAGCGTGCCTATCTGCTTGCATCGCTGGCCAGCTCATCAGGTAACATTACAATGGCAGCGCGTCGCGCCAGAAAACACCGGCGCGCCTACTGGGCCCTCATGCAAAAGCACGCCATCGATGCAGCGCCGTTTCGCAACCAGGGTCCAAGGTAACTTGCCGGTGCCAGGCGTTAATTCGTTATCCATAAGGAAGATCGTGTCTTTACCTGTTCTGAAAAATGATGTGTTTCTGCGAGCGCTAATGCGTGAGCCGGTCCCCTATACGCCCATCTGGCTCATGCGCCAGGCGGGACGCTACCTTCCAGAATACAAGGCAACACGCGCGCAGGCAGGTTCTTTCATGAACCTGGCCATGAATCCCGAATTGGCATGCGAGGTCACCCTGCAGCCTTTGCGCCGGTTCGATTTCGATGCCGCCATCCTGTTTTCAGACATCCTGACGATTCCGGATGCCATGGGGCTTGGTTTGGAGTTCGTGGCGGGTGAAGGCCCACAGTTTGCCCACCCACTTCGTGATGAAACTGACGTTCAAAAACTGCAGGTACCCGATATGGCGAAACTGCAATACGTTTTTGATGCGGTCGCATTGATTCGTAAAGAGCTGGACGGAAAAGTGCCGCTTATCGGCTTTGCGGGCAGCCCCTGGACAATTGGTTGCTACATGGTTGAGGGCAGGGGCACCAAAGACTACCGCCACATCAAATCCATGCTGTACGGGCGTCCCGATCTGCTTCACCATATCCTGTCCACCAACGCGCAGGCCACCACGGCTTACCTGAATGCCCAAATCGATGCGGGCGCTCAGGCTGTCATGATCTTCGATAGCTGGGGCGGTGTGCTGGCCGATAACGCCTTTGATCAGTTTTCACTGGCTTATACCAAGCAGGTTGTTTCAGGCCTGCAGCGTGAAAAAAATGGTCGGCGTATCCCAGTCATTGTCTTTACCAAAGGTGGCGGGCTTTGGCTTGAGCGTATTGCCGACTGCGGTGCCGACGCAGTGGGACTGGACTGGACCATGAGCTTGGCTGCTGCACGCAAACGCCTGAACGACGCGGTAGCCTTGCAAGGAAATATTGATCCCATGGTCTTGTTTGGCGGCGAATCAGCCGTGCGCGAGCAGGCACGTTATGTCATTGACGATTTTGGCAAAGTGGGCAAGGGCGGCCATGTGTTCAACCTTGGTCATGGCATTTCACAATTCACGCCACCCGAGGCGGTAGAGGCGCTGGTAGACGAAGTCCACACCTATAGCCGGTCCATGCACGGTTAACGGGCAACGCCGGACAGTGTTCAAACCCACGTCCGGCTTCTATACCAAGGGTTTTGCACACTTTTTGCTCAAGTGTCCACTTGCGAGCCGTTTCTTCGTTACATTCTAGGCTATTGGTGTAACTATCTGATTTATAACGATTAATATTGATTTTGTCTCTTATATAAGGGTTTTTACCTGTTTTCAAAAATAGGTTATCCCGAATTGTTGGGCTATTTGTCCCCAAAGTTATCCACAGGGTGGTGTGAGCCATGACCGGCACACAGGGTAAGGCATCTGATTGTCATGACGGGTGGGTCCGCGTTGCGCTGGACGTCCCCCTGTTTGGTGACTATGACTATGCCTGTGCCTTTCCCGCGCCGGTTGGAGTACGGGTGATTGTGCCATTTGGGCGCCGCCGGATGATTGGCGTTGTGGTAGCGCACCCCTCGCAGCCAGGCGTGCCAGCACACCAAATCCGCTCAGTAGAGCGTGTGCTGGACGATATGCCGCCATTGTCGCAAGACTGGTTGCGGCTTGCCCGCTTTGCGGCTTCTTACTACCACCGGCCACTGGGTGAAGTCATCTTGCCGGCGTTGCCGGTGAGCCTGCGCCGCTTGGGCGCCTACGAAGGCAAGCGTTCCGGCGGTGGGCCCGTGGCCCGTATGGATAAGCGACCGGGCCCGGCCCCTGAAAACGTCACGCCGGTAGCAGCGCCCATTCTGAATGAAGAACAAGAGCACGCCGTTGCGACAATCTGTGGGGCGCAAGGGCATCAGACCACGCTGCTGCATGGCGTGACAGGCAGCGGTAAAACCGAGGTCTATGCCAACCTGATTGAACATGCCCTGGAGCAGGATAAGCAGATACTGCTGCTGGTCCCCGAAATTAACCTGACCCCGCAGCTTGAGCATGCGCTGCGTGCCCGCCTGGCGCATCGTATCCCGGCCAGCAGTTTTGTGGTGTTGCATAGCGGCCTGTCGGACGGCAAGCGCTTGCGCGCCTGGGTGAAAGCACAGCGGAGCGAGGCGCAGGTACTTTTAGGTACCCGCTTAGCCATTTTTGCGCCGTTGCCGCAGCTGGGCCTCATCATTATCGATGAAGAACACGACACGTCTTACAAACAGCAGGACGGTCTGCGCTATTCGGCCCGCGACTTGGCCGTGTGGCGGGGTCGTGATCTGGATGTGCCGGTTGTGCTGGGTTCGGCTACGCCCTCTTTGGAAAGTTGGCACCATGCACAAACCGGGCGGTATCAATACCTAGCGCTGGCGCAACGTGCAACCAGCGCCACGCTGCCACACATACAGCTGGTCGACACCCGGCGTCTAAAGCTTGAGCAGGGGTTTTCCCCTCAGCTGTTGAGTGCGATTGCCGAGACCCTGGATGCGGGCCATCAGGTGCTGGTGTTTCTTAATCGCCGGGGCTACGCTCCTGTTCTGCATTGCGGCTCCTGTGGGTGGCTCACACAGTGCGTGCGGTGTACAGCGTATACCGTCTTGCATCGTGGTCCCAGGCGCCACCATTACCTGCAGTGCCATCATTGTGGTGATCGCACACGCGTGCCGCCAGCCTGTCCGGAATGTGGCGACATGGATCTGAAGCCCATGGGTCGGGGCACACAACGTATTGAAGAGTTCCTGCAGGCCTACTTCCCGCAGGCACGTATTGCTCGCATTGATGCGGACAGCACACGCCTGAAAGGCAGCGCGCAACGACTTTTTGCCCAGGTTCATGCGGGCGAGATCGATATCCTGACCGGCACACAAATGGTGGCCAAGGGGCACGATTTCGTGAATCTGGGTCTGGTGGGGGTGATCAACGCAGATGCGATGTTGTTTGCCCAGGACTTTCGTGGGCCCGAACGGTTGTTTGCCCAGCTCATGCAAGTATCCGGCCGGGCCGGACGGCATACACAAACCGGCCAGGTCATGATTCAGACCGAATACCCCGATCAGCCCGTGTACCAAGCTTTATGTCGCCATGACTACTCCGGCTTCGCTCAACACGCACTGGCAGAGCGGGAGGCAGCCGGATTGCCTCCGTACGCCTGGCAGGCATTGTTGGTGGCCGAAGCACGCGAACTTGCCACCGCAGTGAATTTTCTGGAACGGGCAGCAGCCTTGGAGCAGTTGAATCCACACACCTGCGAGGCCGCCGTGCATGTCACACTTTACGACCCGGTAGCATTGCGTGTCGTACGAGTAGCCAACATCGAGCGCGCCCAGCTTTTGGTCGAAAGCAGCCATCGTCCCGCCTTGCAGGCCTTTCTGGCGATATGGGCAAGCACCTTGGGTGAATTGGCCCGACAATGCCGGGTACGATATACCCTTGAAATCGACCCTCTGGAAATTTAACGAACACTCTAATGCCTGATAA
>DAHVSI010000261.1 GCA_027324645.1 Castellaniella sp.
CCGCCCGTCGTATGGGCCTGCATTTTGTGATTTGCGTGTTTAACAACGCCGCCTCAGGCTACGTCAAGGCACTGCAGCACGCCATGTACGGTGAGGGCAATTATCAGTCTTCTGACTTGGTCGAAATGAATTACGCCAATATCGCCAACAATATGGGATGCCTGGGCATACGTGTTGAACACCCTGCCGATCTGGTCGGGGCTTTTGAGCGCGGGTTTGCCAACCGCGATACCCCAACGGTACTGGATATTGTGGTCACGCGGGATCCTGCTCGCATGCTGCCCGCGGCCGATAACCGCACCCTCAAGGTCAGCAAGGGCGACCGCCCCGTATAGTGCCGCCGCCAAGCCTGCCTCGTTGTGCAGCGGGGCAGGCTTGGGCAAAATAGTGTAGCTGTCTTAATTTCTTTTTACTTCAGGTGCCCATCATGAAAATACTTCGCCTAGATCAGCCAGGTGGCAGTGAGAACTTTGTTTATGCCGATGCACCGCGCCCTTCCGCTAAGGCGGGGCATGTATTGGTCCAGGTGCATGCCTGTTCCATTAACCAGGTCGATATCAAGGTAAGGCAGGGTCTGCCTATCGGGCCGGAGCTGCCGTCTGCCCTGGGCTGCGATATGGCCGGTGTCGTGACCGAGGTGGGCGCAGGGGTTGAGCACTTCAAGGTGGGCGACGAGGTGTATGGCTGTGTGGCCGGCGTCAAGAGGTTGGGTGGCACGATGGCTGAGTACGTTGTGGCCGATGCCAAGCTGCTTGCCCATAAGCCGGCCAATTTAAGCATGAAGCAAGCGGCCGCGGTCCCCCTGGTTGGCATTACCGCCTGGGAAGGGCTGGATCGGTGTGATTTGGGTCCACAAGACCATATTCTTGTGCACGGTGGCATGGGTGGCGTCGGCCACATGGTGGTCCAATTGGCGGCACAGCGCGGGGCAACGGTGTCCACGACCGTGCGCAACAAACGTGACGATGCCTATCTTAAACGTATTGGCGCCAGCCATATCATCGATACTAAGGCTACAAGTACCGAAGACTATGTGCAGCAGGTGACTGGTGGGCAGGGCTTTGATGTTGTGTTTGATACGGTAGGCGGTGCCACGCTGGATGACTCGTTCCAGGCACTGGCTGTCAATGGGCGTGCCGTGGCCATCGCAACCCGCAGCACGCACGATTTGTCACCTTTGCATGGTAAAGGCGCCTCGCTGGATGTGGTGTTCATGCTGATTCCCATGTTGCATAACAAGGGTCGCGAAGCGCATGGCGACATTCTGTCCCAGCTCCGCCAGGCTATCGAGGCCGGCCACGTCAGCCCCTTGGTTGACGAGCGTGACTTTACGCTGGAGCAAGGGGGGCAAGCCCAGGATTATCTGGAGTCCGGAGAAGCCACTGGCAAAGTGGTGGTTACCGTTACGCCTGAATCCGGATCCTGATCCTGGGTACACACAATAGCCCGTATGCCATTGCGGCCGGTTTCCTTGACCGTATACAGTTGCTTGTCAGCGTGCCAGACCAGGTCTTGGGAGCTGTACTGGCCGTTAACCAGCGTGGCCACGCCAATACTGATGGTCAAATAAGGCGTGTCGGCATCAGGGTTGGGCAAATCCAGCGCCCTGATCCGGCTCAGAATACGGCGGGCAACGTGCTGGGCCTGCTGCGGGCTGGTATGGGGCAACAGGCAGGCAAACTCTTCGCCGCCGTACCGGGCCACGACATCAGCAGGGCGCGTCACGCTCTCTTGCAAGACCCGGGCAATGGCGCACAGGTATTCATCGCCCGTTAAGTGGCCAAAGCGATCATTGACACGTTTGAAGTGATCAACGTCCATCAAAAGCAGGCTTAGTGGTGCACCGGTACGCGCCCAGCGTGAGTGCTCGTGTTCAAGAGTCTGATTGAAGTGACGCCTGTTGGCCAGACGAGTCAGTTCATCGCGCTGGCTCAGGGCTTCCAGTTCAAGATTGGCTTTTTGCAGCGCACTGCGCTGCAACTGGATATGTTCATTGCGCCGCTCAAGCAGTCTGGACAGCCGGCGGTAGCGGCGCGTCGCAAAATAAAACACCAGTGCAAACACCAGCGCAATAATGCCGCCGGCCTGCGTCAGTATGCGTTGGCTGCGCTGGGAGACGTAACGTTCAATAAATTGCTGTTCGCCATCCTGGTGTTGGGCAATCAGCTTGCTTGTATTGATTGCTTCCAGGTAGGTGTTAAATGCCTGGATTATGTTGTGGTGCTGCGGGCCGTTGCTTAAATAAAACCGGTATGCGCGCGGGTATTCATACAGTGTGTCAAGCACAACCATGTCAAACAAATCGTGTTTATAGCGCTTTTCCGTAAAAATGCTTTTGTTATAGACGGCCACGTCGACCCGTCCAGAACGCAACGCGTCAAACAAGCTATTGGCACCCATGGACTGGTCATATTCGTACAGGTTTTCGGATGGGATCAAGGCCTTGAGCATGTGTGAAAACGAAACACCCTGCACGATGCCAACCCGATGATCACGCAATTCGGTGAGATTGCTGATCGTGATTCCCGCATGCTCCAGCCCAATGACGGCGTAGTAATTATCAAAATAAGACTGTGTGAATTGCCCCAGGGACTCACGGTCGGGCTGCAGGCTCAACGGCATGAACAAGTCAGCCTCGTTCTCCTGCACCATCTGGATTTTTTCTGCCACACTGCGCGAGCCTGTGTCTACATACTCCAC
The DNA here is from genome assembly GCA_027324645.1 of Castellaniella sp. GTDB lineage: Bacteria > Pseudomonadota > Gammaproteobacteria > Burkholderiales > Burkholderiaceae_B > JAJYRX01. The sequence continues at coordinate 2,701 of DAHVSI010000261.1, forward strand.
GTCAATGCCAAGCTTGTCCGCTATAAAGCACAGTAGATCAACACTGATACCTGTGTACGTTTTGCTCTTTTTGTTGTAAGACACCATGGGGGGTGCGTCGACGGTCACCACACGCAACGGAGGCATGTGGGAAAATTCTTCCAGCGTAGCGTCGTCGATATGAACCGGGTATTTCAGTGTCAGATCAACAGTATCGGAGCAAGACCAGGCCGGCAAAGACCATAACAGGCCGACAAAAAACCAGACAACATAGCCATGCCATCGTCTTGGTTGTGGGCGCTGCGTGGGGTGGAAAAATAAGGCCATGCGAAAGGTCGGCTTGGTGCGGACCGTCGGTATTATATCGACTTTTTGTTACATTAACCTGGTCGGATGGACGGCATTGCCTAAGTGGGCGTTCTTGTTGGTGGGTTTTTGGTAGGACTGTAGATGGTCGTTGCTATCGGAGCTGGCCAAAGCGCGCAGACATCGGCAGAAAAAATTGGTGTCAACTCGAAACGCCTATCAGCCCAGAAGCACGTAGCATGAAATGACAGTCATAGCCAGTGGCGACGTATTATCGCCCAAGGAGGATATGATGGCTCAGATCGTTGCAGCAAGATTCGACACGTTTGATGCCGCTACCGCGGCCACCAAAAAGCTGTCTGCCAACGGAGTGCGTGACGACGATATGAACGTATTTTACGTCAGTCCCGCCGGCCGCCGCGCCACTTACCCGATTGGGGGCGATTCGGCTGTGGATGTGGGCTCCGCCGGGGGCGGAGCGACCGCAATGATCGGCATGCTGTTGTTTGGCGTCATACTGGGCGCCATAGGCTGGGCAATCGTCTCGATATTGAACTGGCACTGGGCAGTGATTGTGTTGTTTGTTTTGGTAGGGGGCTATGTTGGCTCGTTGCCGGGAGCCCTGAACAAACTTGGAAAAGTCCATAAGCGCGAGTCGGCGGGTGCACCGCCGCCTAACGTCATGCTGGCGTTGCGCGTGGAAGACTATGATCGCGTTGCCATGATTGATATGGTCAGACAGGCAGGCGGCGCCAATCTGGAAGAAACCAGTGGCCAGTGGGAGGACGGAGAATGGACCGGGTTTGACGCAGCAGCCCTGTCCTGATCCAGCTACGGGTTCTGATGTAACGCCCGATAGGCCGAAGGCGGCATCGCAAAATGGGCCCGAAAAAGCCGCCCTACATTTGACGGGTCGTGCAATCCGCACTGATACGCCAGATCCGCGACACTGTAGCGCTGGTACAGCGGGTGCCGTAACAGGTCAGCCAGTGTTTGCAAGCGTTCCTCGCGAATATATTGGGCAATGCCTTGATTATTCAGATTGAATTCGCGATACAGCGTTGACCGACCACATCCCAGCGCATGGGCGATTTGGCCCGCATTAAGCCTGGGGTCGCTCAGGTTAAGACGAATAAAGTTAAGCGCCATGTCATAGAGGCTTTTGTGATGTGTCTCGTCCCGCTGTATGGGCATGCGGCACACAGCGCGGATGACATTCATGGCCATCGATTCCAGCACCTGCATATACGGCCCCTCCCAGGGCGAGCCAAGGGTGTGAACCAGATCATGACTTTGTTCCATTTGCAGCGTGAGTACTTGCGTCAAGGGACTGCAGCTTAGGGTCTGGGCGAAGTGGTTGCTACACACTGTGTGAACCGGAATGTCCTGCCGGGCAGTGTTGGGTAGCGTTAGTTGAATAAAGTTGGATTGATCGCATTGCAGAAGGCTGGGCTGGCTTGAATCAAACAACAGATAGTTGCCCGTTCCCGCCTGGGCGCCAGTGCCATCTTGATATTCAACCTGTATTCGTCCACGCCTGACATACAGTAATGCCAGCTTTGGACTGTCCTGGTCGGACCGGATGTGCTGCATGGACCGTTCTGCGACAAATCCATCCATTTGTGCGTCATGCAGTTCGCTGGTGCTGGTTACCAGCGACACAATGCGGCCGCTAAAGCTGGGTTGCTGACCCGGACGGAGGGCAATGGCCCGCATCCCTTCCAGGTTTTCCTGTAGCCAGTCACGATAGTGCCGATGGTTGGGCAAATCGTGAGACGACACCTGCACGGTGCCTGTCGTGTGGGGATGGCTAAGCGGATCAGACATAAGCGCAACTCACGGGATGACAGTTTGCCACTATGGCGCCAGTCAGTGTGGGCAGAGATAACAGTGCGCAGCTGGCTATACCGTATCGTAATTGCTAATAAGCCTGAGCGGCAGTATGGAAACCACTACGTTTTGGTTGTTCTGGGTTGCCGTAGTGGGGCAAGCCTGGATAGAGCCCAAAATAAAAAACCCAACGGGAAGCCGCTGGGTTTTCTTGTAGCTGGTGGCCTGGGGCGGAATCGAACCACCGACACAAGGATTTTCAATCCTCTGCTCTACCAACTGAGCTACCAGGCCATCAGGAAGGCAAAATCATACAACAAATTTAAAATGTCTGCTGAAGCCGTCTTTTTTTGCGACTGAACCGCATGATTGCCATGCGTTCACCCTGTAACCAGAATCGCAAGGCGGTCACGACGATTGTTTTATCATCATCGTTTCCGGGTTGTTATCCCAGAATAGCAATCC
>DAHVSI010000163.1 GCA_027324645.1 Castellaniella sp.
CCAGGATGCGGCGCGCGGTCTGATCTTCCTGAACCTGCCCGTTATCGTCAAGCACGGTGACATCAGACTGCGTTCCGGACTGCCCGACATGGATCCGGAAGTGCGCGGCCTCAGCCGTGTTACGACGACGGAATAGGCGGCCAAAGAAGTTTTGTTGCTCGATTTTTTCGCCGGTATCCGTATCGAGATAACGGATGTAGTAGTCGCCTGCAGAACGATCACGGTCTTCGACCGAGAACCCGGCTGAATCAATGGCAACCCCAACACGGCGCCATGCCCGATCAAACGGTTCGTTAAGGCGCAGCAGCGCCTGTGTGTCGTCAGCCTGAACGATGTTGGTGCGGGACGGATCCTGCTCTGCCTGCTCGACCAGATCTTTGGCCCGGTCGACATCAGTGCCCAGATACACCATCATGCGTGCCAGCATGGCTGCGTTCAAGCCAGGATCTTCCTTGTCATGAACCCATTTAAAAGCCGCCCCATCGGTAGTGGGTGTTTCGACCATGTGCTGGTGGCTGACGTAGACTTCGGTCTTGCCGTCTACACGTTCAAGTCGCGTGCGGAAACGCTCGCGCTCGCCGCTGTCAAAGACCTGATCAATAATGGCACCTAGCGCCTTGCGTATCCACCCTTCGGGAATTTTGGCGCGGTTTTCTGCCCAGTCGGTCTGAATGACACCTGTACGCGGGTCTTGTGTGCGGATGGTAAAGCCATTGTCGCCCCAGAACTCAATGATTTCAGAGTAGATGTCTTCGGCAGGACGATCGACAACCAGCCAGCGCAGATCGCCATCGCGCATAACCTGGATACCTTCGGTTTGCGGCAGGACGCGATCGGCATCGGTCATGGTGCTGGCCTGATCCTGCTGTGCAGCGTAGTCGCTGAAACGGGCCGTGCCTTCGGGTGCCCGGTAGTGGGCGTCAGCATGCACCTGTGTCAGATCGGGAGGTACGCTAAGCGAATCCCCCCGGACGGTACTCTTGTATTCCACGGACTCTTCTTTGCCCATGAATTCGTTCCAGGTGGAACAGCCTGACAACGCCAGTAAACCTACCCCGACGATCAGACCGGCATAACGCTTATTATTGTGCAAGATATCGGTTTTCATTCAGATCAGACCCAATTCATCCAGTGCGTGGCGTACACCGTCCTGATGTGCGTCGGACAGTGGCGTCATGGGCAGACGATAGCCCAGCTGTATTAATCCCATCTCCGCGGCTGCCCACTTGACGGGGATGGGGTTGGCTTCGATAAACAGCTGTTCGTTAAGTTGTACCAGCCGGGCGTTGAGCTCACGTGCCCGGGTAACATTACCAGAAACGGCAGCGTCACAAAGCTGGCTCATGAGACGCGGTGCGACGTTGGCTGTCACGGAAATATTGCCGTCACCGCCCAGAAGCATGAGCGCGGCCGCCGTGCCATCGTCGCCACTTAGCACCACAAAGTCTTCGGGTACATCGCGCAGCAGCTTGGCACCACGAGCAATATTGGCTGTGGCGTCCTTGATCCCGATAATGTTGGGAATCTCGGAAAGGCGTAACACCGTATCGTGCGCGATATCGGCAACCGTGCGCCCCGGTACGTTATAAAGCAGCGAAGGCAGCTCAACCGCCTCGGCAACAGCACGGAAATGCTGGTAGAGGCCTTCCTGGGTTGGCTTGTTGTAGTAAGGCACGACAGACAGGCCGGCATCGGCCCCTACCTGGTGGGCATGACGTGAGAGCGTGATGGCTTCGGCCGTTGAGTTCCCGCCTACCCCGGCCACCACAGGAATACGGCCCGCAGCATGCTTGACCGCAACACCAATTAGTTCGGCGTGCTCATTCATGTCGACACTGGGCGATTCGCCGGTCGTGCCAACCACCACGATCCCCTTGGTGCCCTGGTCGATATGCCAATCGATCAGTTTTCGGTAGGTATCGAAATCAAGACGACCATCGGGATGCATGGGGGTGACCAGGGCCACCAGGCTGCCACGCAGAACGGGTAATGGATTATCAGATGCCATGATTGCGGCCTCCCGAAATCACAAAAGGTAGGGGTAAGGTGATGCACTGTGAGCGAATGCAATGTGCAAGTTTACCGGATTTATACATACCCGTTATAGAAACCATTTCACAATTAGATAGCCAAAGGCCAGCAACGGCTGCAAAAACACCCACAAGACGCCTGTGAACATGAGCAAAATGAGGATGAGCAGCCCATAAGGTTCGATACGGGCATACCGCGCAGCCAGATGATGCGGCAGCAAGCTGAACACAATGCGCCCGCCATCCAAAGGTGGCAAGGGCAGCATATTAAGTGCCATGAGAACCAGATTGATCTGTATGCCCGCAATCCCCATGCGGAACCAGAAATCCTGGTTGGACACCCCCATGCGAAACATGACGCTGACAGAGATGGCCCACAACACAGCCATCAGAAGGTTGGATGCCGGACCGGCCAGGGCAACCCACAGCATATCGCGCTTGGGGTTGCGCAATTTGCCCCAGTCGACCGGCACGGGCTTGGCCCATCCAAACAACACCCCCGCCCCGCCAAGCAGCTTGCTGCTGAACAGCAAGAATAACGGAACAGCAATGGTGCCGACCGGATCAACGTGCCTGATAGGATTCAGACTGATGCGTCCGGCCTGCCATGCGGTGGGGTCGCCAAAATGCCGGGCTACATAACCATGGGCGGCTTCGTGAAGCGTGATGCCAAATAACACTGGCAAGGCGTAGACCGTGATGGTCTGAATCAGTTCGATCACTAAGCAAGTCCAAGTGCTGCAAGGTCCCCCTGCCCGTGACGAATGACATCGGGCGCGGATCCCGTCAAGTCAATGACGGTGGTATGCGCCAGTGTACAGGCGCCCCCGTCAATCACGGCAGCCAGTTGATTGCCATATTGTTCAAAAATGTGCTGGGCGTCGTTAAGCGGCGTATCGGCCCCGTCGGGAATAAGCGTGGTGGACATTAACGCCGAACCTGCCGCCTCGATAAGCGACCGGGTAATGCGGTAGTCTGGCACGCGAATACCAATGGTTTTGCGCGAAGGGTGTGAAACACGACGCGGGACTTCACGGGTGGCCTCGAGAATAAAAGTCCAGGGGCCAGGTGTGGCCATTTTCAGAAAACGGTATTGCTGATTATCGACCCGTGCAAAATGGCTGATTTCGCTCAGGTCGCGACACAGCAGCGTCAGATGGTGTCGTTCGTCCAGGCCGCGTAACCTGCGCAAGGCTTCCGCTGCATCCTTGTCATCCAGCCGCGCAACCACTGCGTAGCTGGAATCGGTAGGCACGGCAACCAGACCGCCTTTGGCGAGCAAATCGCCTGCCTGCCTGAGCAACCGGGACTGGGGGTTTTCAGGGTGAACGACAAATAATTGAGCCATGTTCGTCTCCTTTCAGTGACGCTGTCAGCTTCACATTCTATGGGATTCACTCTACGCCTGCCAGCCATTATCCACACAGCAAATCGTGCCGTACAAACAATGCTATACTTCTGGCTTCACCGCTGGCAGCAGCGTAGTGGTGGCCGTAGCTCAGTTGGTAGAGCCCCGGATTGTGATTCCGGTTGTCGTGGGTTCGAGTCCCATCGGCCACCCCACATTCTGTCCTCAGTATCCCGCTTCTCACTGACAGGACGGCGCCCTTGACCACTTTATATGCCTTCTTTCAGCATTACTGGCCACACCTGGCGTTTGTTCTGAGCCTTGCCATAGGTAGCACCGCAGCAATCCATGCTGCCATGACCAAAACCGAGGTCCGTGCAGCCATTGGCTGGGTAGGCATCATCATTCTCTCCCCTCTTCTGGGTCCGCTGTTTTATCTTATTGCCGGTATCAACCGGGTACGGCACGACCAGATTTCCGAACAGCGCAACAAGGCCCTTCACGATTTCACCTCTGAAAGTGACCTGGCCATCACGGACGTGACGGAGCTAGCAGGCCGGCAATTCCGCTCCCTGGGCGTACTGGGTGATAGCGTCAGCCGTTTCCCGCTGCGCGAAGGCAACCACATCAAAATTCTGCGTGGTGGTGACGAAACGTACCCCGCCATGCTGGAGGCCATTAATCAGGCTACAAATAGCGTTGCCCTGCAAAGCTATATTTTTGACAATGACCAGGTTGGCGAACAATTCGTGCGTGCGCTGGCCGATGCCGTGCACCGTGGCGTGCAGGTACGTGTGCTGATTGATGCCGTCGGGTCACGCTATTCCCGGCCGCCGGTGGTCCGTTCCTTACGACGCCATGGCGTCACCACCGCTTTGTTCATGAGCAATTCATGGGGCATGCGCATGCCCTATGCCAATCTGCGCAGTCACCGCAAGATTCTGGTTATCGACGGCTACATTGGTTTTACCGGCGGCATGAATATCCGCCAGGGCTTTGCGTCGTCCATTGCGGGCGATGCCACAACACAGGACACCCACTTTCGCATTATTGGCCCCGTAGTCACCCAACTGGTGTCCGTCTTTGCACAGGACTGGCAATTCACCACGGGCGAGACGCTGCCTTTCGAACCCTGGTGCGATGAATCGCGACTGGCACCCGAACCCCATATTCCGGCCCGGTGCATACGCTCCGGACCTGATCGCCACATGGCGGCCACACACAATATGCTGCTTGGCGCCTTTGCCATCGCACAACGACACATCCGGATTCAGTCTCCGTATTTTCTGCCCGATCAGGTGCTTATGGGCGCCATCAATACGGCGGCCCGCCGTGGCATTCAGGTTGATATTGTCATTCCTGGGCGCAACAACCTCAAGCTGGTCAACTATGCCATGACCTCACAGCTTGATCAGGTGGTGAAGGCCGGATGCCGCGTCTGGCGCTCACAGAGGAACTTTGACCATTCCAAGCTCATTACCATCGACGGCTCATGGTCGTACATTGGCTCGTCCAACCTTGATCCGCGTAGCTTGCGGCTCAACTTCGAGCTGGACATGGAAATCTATAGCAGACAGCTTGCACGTAAAGTCGAACACATTGTTGATTCTGAAATCGAGGCATCACAACGGGTGACGCTAGAATCTCTGGCGGCCATACCATTCCGGATGCGCCTGCGTAACCGCCTGATCTGGCTGGCCAGCCCCTATCTGTAACGCTGGGAAGTGCCGGGCCACACCACAAACTGATCACAACAAGGCATAATTGCAGGTTGAATTAACCACGTCCACGGCGTGATCCGCACCCCTTGCATTGCCATGACCCCCTGTACACAATCCGACCTGACAGCCTGGCCAGAAACTTTCATGGCCGCGCATCCACCGCGCAGCAAATCTGTGGTCATGACCCTTTTTGGTGACGTTATCCTGCCACATGGCGGCGCGTTATGGCTGGGCAGCCTGATTCGTTTACTTGCACCATTTGGCATCAGTGACCGGCTGGTGCGTACCAGTGTCTATCGGCTTGCCGAAGAGGGCTGGTTAAGCGCCAACCGACAAGGCCGGCGCAGCATGTACACATTGCGGGAAAGCGCCTCGGGTAAGTTTGAGCACGCCTACAAGCGTATTTACAAGCCGACCTATCTAACCTGGGATGGCCAATGGACGCAGGTGATGCTGCTCTCACACATGCTGGCTGCCGACGAGCGCGCTGCCCTGCGCAAAGAACTGCTGTGGGAGGGCTTTGGGGCCCTTTCACCTACCTCGTTTATCCATCCCAATCCTGACCAATCCCAGCTCAATGACCTGCTCGCGCAGCTCAACCTAAGGAACCGGCTGTTCATTGGTACCCTCAAACCGGCTTCAACCCTATCGTCACAGCCATTTTCCGAACTGATTGATCATTGCTGGGACCTGGAATCCGTAGCCGCCGGCTACCAACGATTTTTAGACTGGTTTGGCCCTTTGCGCGAAACCGTCCCAAATCATCCCGACCTGGACCCAGAGCTTGCCTTTGTATTGCGCACCCTGCTTATCCATGAGTTTCGACGTACTCAGCTTCACGACCCCTTATTGCCACTAGAACTGCTGCCCATTAACTGGGCGGGCAAGCAGGCATACGAACTGTGTCGTGACCTGTACCGACTGTTATTCAAAAAAGCCAACGAACACATCCTGTCAGTATTACGGGTTGAGGATGAACACGCCCAACCTGTAGAAGACTATTTTTATGAACGCTTTGGCGGACTGGCACCCTAATACGCTGTACACATTCTCATGACAAGCACGACACCTCTGCCTACCGCTCAGCATCGCGAACAACAGCCCGAGTTGGTTGACGAAGACCAATCTGCCGACAAGGTTTTTTCACAACCATCAGGACGCACACTGATCTTGCTGGCAATCAGTGTTTTCCTGATTGCGTTTAATCTGAGGCCGCTGTTCACCAGCCTGTCGGTCATTCTGCCAGAGTTGATGGACAGCACTGGGCTATCCGCCAGCAGCGCAAGTATTCTCACTACCGTACCGGTGGTCTGTTTAGGCGTGTTTGCCATTCCTGCCCCTGCATTGGCCCGCCGTTTTGGTACCGAACGCGCACTGATGGGGGCGCTGGTGGTGATTGCAGCAGGCACGGCGCTGCGCGCAACCCCGTTTCTGCCTCTCTTGTTCATGTCCACCGTCATGGCAGGCGCAGGTATTGCTGTGTGCAATGTGCTGCTTCCCGGGCTGATAAAAAGAGATTTTGGGCAATGGGCCGCCGTCATGACGGGTCTGTTCACCATGGGCCTGTGTGCCGGTGCCGCAAGCGCTGCCGCCTTTACTCAGCCATTACGCAATGCACTGGGGGAATCCTGGATGGCCGCCCTTGCATTCTGGGCGCTGCCTGTCCTGCTCATTGCCATCATCTGGGCATTAGGGAGGCATTCGGCCCGGTTGTGAGCGTCATCCCATACCGGTCGGTCGAAGAAGCCGTTGCACTGTGCAATGAAAGCGAATTTGGACTGCAGGCGGGCGTGTTCACGAGTCAATTGGACGTGGCCTTTGCCGTCGCGCGTGGATTGCACGTCGGCGGGGTCAATATCAATCAGGCCTCGAACATGCGCGCGGATTC
>DAHVSI010000050.1 GCA_027324645.1 Castellaniella sp.
CTAGGGCTCTTGGCGAATTTGGGGCCACACTCATGATCGCTGGCAGCATCCCCGGGCAAACACAAACGCTTTCCATCGCTATTTACGAAGCCGTGCAAATGGGAGACGACGCGTTGGCAGGTGTGCTGGTTACTACCACGGCTGCTGTTTGCATCATTGTTCTGTGGAGTGCCCGATTGCTTGCGCCGCGTCATGTGCGAGCCACCCAAGAAGGTTATCTGTCGTGATTGAATTGATTATCCAACGCACCGTGCGGGCCCGGGACCGCCAGTTTGATCTGGCTATTGATCTGTCAAGCACAAGCAGGCATATCGCGCTTGCCGGCCCGTCGGGTGCTGGTAAATCATTGACGGCGCGCTGTGTGGCTGGCCTGCTGGCGCCGGATAATGGGCGTATTGTGGTGGGCGACCGGATATATTTTGATGCGTCCCGCAGGATTAATCTTGCCCCCCAGCAACGCAAAGTGGGGTATTTGGCGCAGGACTATCAGCTGTTTCCGCATTTAACGGTTAGACAGAACATTTTGTTTGGCCTGACCCAGGGCTGGCGCAATAGCCGACGTAGGCGTCCGCTGCCCGATGGGGTGCACAGGTGGGCACAGGACTTTGGTCTGGCTCCGCTGCTGGATAGCTACCCGACGGAACTGTCTGGTGGGCAACAGCAGCGCGTCGCCCTAGTGCGTGCACTAGCAATAGGTCCGGATTTGCTGATTCTGGATGAGCCGCTTGCAGCGCTTGATCGGACGTTGCGCAGCAAGCTCCGTCGTGAACTGGCATCACTGCAGCGTGACCTGAACATGCGTACGATCCTGATTAGTCACGATCCTGATGATCTGGCTTGGCTGGCTACCGACGTGTTTTTTATTGATCAGGGTCGCGTAACCGGCCGTCAACCATCGTCAGGCGATCAGGCGCCGCTACCAAGCACGACTGATGACGCCTTGAAGATTGCCTGAACCTGTGCGCCAGGGGCGATGGACAGCCGTTCAAGGCTGGCAGGTGTCACCTGGCTGATCAGCTCGACGCCGTTGCCCAGCGCGATTGTGACGTCTGCCCCTTGGGCACCGGTGGTGATTGTCAGGACCTTCCCCTTTAACTGATTACGTGCTGACAGCTGCATGGCGGGCCCCGGCAGACCGATCATGATGGAAGAAGCATCGATAAACGCCAAAACTGCCGCCCCTGGCGTTGGCTTGAGTCGTTCATAACGTGCGTGTTCCAGGCTAGCGACCAAACTTGCGGTGTTGGCAAGTTCCAGGGTGATGTCGTGCATGTGCTTGCCACGCTGGATGTGGCTGACGGTTGCCGACAGCTTGTTGCGAAACGAGGTTGAAACCATCAGGTTCCGGATAATGTCCAGATCTGGCTGGCCAGTTTCGGCCAGGCTGGCCAACTGTGTGACAAAGCGTTGGTGAGCCTGGTCCAATGTGCGGTATAGCGCGACGATATTGCAGGCACGTGGGGTCAGTATGGCGCCGCCACCGCGCTGGCCGCCTGTTGTGCGCTCGACCAGCGTTTCGCCTGCCAGGCTGTTCATGGTTTCAACCGCGTCCCATGCCGCCTTGTAGCTTAGCCCGATTTTGCGTGCGCCGGCACTGATTGAGCCTTCTTCATCAATAGCCTGCAGCAACGCCATGCGACGCTGGGTACCCCAGTTGCGGGTGCCCGAGCCCAGCCAGATAGACCCGGTAAGCTGCAGGGAAGTGTCGCCTTCGGGATTGCCGTGATCGTCCGTATTGGTATATGCCATGCGGCCAAGTTTAGGCGCTTCGACGTTGTCCCGCCAGCCTGTTAAACTAGATCTTGGCGGGCCCCTTCGCATGGGTCGGCGGTGAATCTGGTCAGGTCGGGAACGAAGCAGCCATAGCCGTGTCAGAACCAGTGCCGAAGTCAGGCTCGCCTTTTAGCCTACAGGTCTACCTAATCTCACCTACCATGACGTATCTGGTTCTGGCACGCAAGTGGCGGCCGCGCTCATTCGACACGCTGGTCGGGCAAGACCACGTGGTGCGCGCGCTCACGCACGCCCTGGCCACCCAGCGCCTGCATCATGCATGGCTTTTTACCGGCACAAGGGGGGTAGGCAAAACCACCTTGTCGCGCATTCTGGCCAAGTCACTTAACTGCCAGGACGGTATTACCAGCCAGCCATGTGGACAGTGCTCAGCCTGTACTGAAATCGATGCAGGCCGTTTTGTGGACTATATCGAGCTGGACGCCGCCTCTAATCGTGGCGTAGACGAAATGACGCAGCTGCTTGAGCAGGCGGTGTACTCGCCCAGTGTGGGGCGCTATAAGGTCTACATGATCGACGAGGTACACATGCTTAGCGGGCATGCGTTTAATGCCATGCTCAAGACGCTTGAAGAGCCGCCTCCGCACGTCAAGTTCATCCTTGCCACAACTGACCCCCAAAAGATTCCGGTTACCGTATTGTCACGGTGCTTGCAGTTTAATCTCAAGCAAATGCCTGCCGACGCCATTATTGGCTATCTAGAGCACATCTTGCAGCACGAACAGGTGCAATACGAGGTGCCGGCCTTGCAGCTGCTGGCCAAAGCAGCCGAAGGCTCCATGCGCGATGCCTTGTCGCTTACCGATCAGGCCATCGCTTACAGCAACAATCACCTGACGCTGGACGCGGTGCAAGGGATGTTGGGCACGGTTGATCAGGGCTACCTGGTGCAACTGCTGCAGGCGCTTGGCTGTGCTGATGCGGCAAGTGTTGTGCAGATAGCCGATACACTGGCCATGCGGGGCCTGTCTTACAGTGCCGCCTTGGCTGATCTGGCAACCATGCTGTCCCGTATTGCCATTGAACAGCGCGTGCCCGGCACAATTTCCAATGCCGAGCCGCTGCACCATGACATGCTTGCCTTGGCTGGTGCGCTCAATGCTGATGTGATTCAGCTGTTCTACTCGGTGGCTGTCCATAGTCGACAAGAGTTGTCGCTGGCGCCGGATGAGTATGCCGGCTTTGTCATGGCCTGTTTGCGCATGGTTGCATTGCTGCCGGCCGAGCACGTGCTGACAGCTCCAGTCATTGAGGGGCCCGATGGTGCGGGGTTGTCGCCGGCATCACAACCGGTCGAAGATACTCAGCCCGCCCCTGAAGCACAGCCGGCCGGCCCCTCCGATACACAACAGCATGCCTCGGACAACGTCGATCAGGACCCACCGGCCCACATTGACCAACCTGTGGCTCAGACTTCTGCCGAACCCGAACCCTTGCCCGACCAGTCTTTGCCGGACAACTGGGAGCCGGTTGATACGGTCGATCCAGTCAGCGACCCGGTGGATCAGGCTCATGCACTTGAGGCTGTAAGCGCACAGACCTGGCCCAAACTGGCAGTGAGTCTGCCGCTGACCGGTGCTGCTGCCGAGCTGGCACGCCAGAGCCAATGGATGGGCGTGACTGGTCGCACTATCCATTTACGCATGAATGTACAAACGTTGGGGGAAACTTCAGCACGTTCGCGCCTGCGCACCGTCTTGTCAGAATACTTTCAGATGGTCGTAGAGCTGGACATTGAGTATGCCCAAACAGGCGACGATACGGCCCACGCTATTGATCAGGCCAAAAAGCGCCAGTTGCAGCAAGAGGCAGAGCAGGCCGTACAAGCCGATCCCTTTGTTAACGAGCTATTGGCGGACTTTGGCGGACGCATCGTTAACGGCTCTATCGAGCCCGTCACGCAGGTGTCTGCCCCATAGGGCACGCTTCAATCATTTATTTGCACAAGGAATTTTTATGATGAAAGGACAACTCGCCGGCCTGATGCGACAGGCCCAGCAGATGCAGGACAACATGAAAAAAGCCCAGGAAGAGCTGGCTGACATCATTGTTCAGGGCGCATCCGGTGGTGGTCTGGTTACCGTCGATATAAGCTGCCGCAACGATGTCCGTCGCGTCACCATCGACCCCAGCCTGCTGGAAGACGACAAGGACATGCTGGAAGATTTGGTTGCTGCTGCATTGAACGACGCGCTGCGCAAGGCAGAAACAACTTCCCAGGAAAAAATGGAAGGCCTGACTGCCGGGATGCCCGTGCCGCCGGGCTTTAAAATGCCGTTCTAATGACAACGTCATTGCCGGAGCCAGAGCCCCTGCATGCGCTGGTAGCTGCACTCAAGCGGCTGCCGGGTATTGGTGAGCGTTCCGCCCGGCGTATTGCCTATCAGCTGTTGCAAAACGACCGTGATGGGGCAATGCAACTTAGCCAGGCCTTGGCCGAGGCGGCAACCAATCTGCGCCATTGTCAGCGTTGCAATGGCTTTACCCAGCACGATATATGCGAAACCTGCAGCAACCCACGTCGGGACGGTACCTTGCTGTGCATTGTCGAGACGCCGGCCGACCAAAACATGATTGAAGCCAGTCATGGGTATCGCGGCCTGTATTACGTACTCATGGGGCGCCTGGCGCCCCTGGAAGGGGTGGGGCCGGTACAGCTGCAGTTTGACCAGCTCGTGCGCCGTGCCTGTGATGGCGAGGTACGTGAAGTGATCTTGGCGACCAACTTCACGGCCGAGGGCGAAACCACGGCTCACTACCTGACGGAAGCGCTCGAGACCCAGGGGTTGAAAGTGACCCGGCTGGCGCGTGGTGTCCCGGCAGGCAGCGAACTTGAATATGTTGATGCCAGCACAATTGCGTGGGCGTTAATGGAGCGCCGCTAGAAAAGCACCCGTGCAGTCAGGTTCATGGCTTGCGTGCCTGTGCAATCAGTTCGTCCAGCTTGACCGCATCCCCGGAAAACACCCGAATCCCTTCTGCCAGTTTTTCAGTAGCCATTGCATTGTTGTTCAGGTCAGTGCGAAACGTGACCTCATTACTTGCCCGCCACTCGGGCGCCTGTTTTTTGGCTGTTTCGACATCCAGTTGGCGTGGCAGGGGACTGCTATCTGCAGCAAGCTCTGATAGCAATGCAGGGCTAATAGTAAGCAGATCACAACCAGCCAGTGCCTGAATTTGGCCAATATTGCGAAAGCTGGCCCCCATGACCTGTGTGGGGATGTCGTACGTTTTGTAGTAGTTGTAGATTCGGTGTACCGACTGAACGCCCGGATCATTGGTGCCGGCATGTGCGGCATCGTCCCAGCTGGCCCCCGCCTGTTTTTTGTACCAGTCGAATATACGGCCGACAAAAGGCGAGATAAGAGTGACACGGGCCTGAGCGCAGGCCAGCGCCTGCGCTACGCTAAACATCAGAGTCAGGTTGCACCGTATGCCATCGGTTTCAAGCTCGCGCGCGGCCTGGATGCCTTCCCAGGTAGCTGCCAGCTTGATCAGCACCCGTTCACGGTCAATGCCGGCCGCGTCATACAGACGGATGATCTGACGGGCGCGCTCAATGCTGGCCTGTGCATCGAACGACAGGCGGGCATCGACTTCGGTTGAGACACGCCCCGGTACGATTTCAAGAATGCGCTGTCCAAATGCAACAAGTAACTGATCGGCCAATTCAATATTGCCCGCTGAGGGATGGTCGCGGACAACTTGCTCCAGAACAGGGCGGTATGCTTGTTGCTGCACTGCCTTGAGGATCAGGGTTGGGTTGGTCGTAGCGTCGGTTGGGCGATATTGCTTTATCTGGTCCAGATCGCTGGTATCGGCTACGACGGTTGTCATCGTACGAAGCTGTTCTAGTTGCGTAGTCATGGCTCTGGCTAAGATTTAACTCATTGAATCCTGCAATCATTCACTGTAGTCGATTTTTTGAAGCAATAAAAATACTTTGTGATTTTCGTCACGCTTTGTCTGATTTTTGGTTGCTTCGTCACAAGGTATAATTCGAAAGTTTATTTTCCTATCTTGATGACGGGGTCAATACGTGCTGCCACCACTATCTTCCACGCTGGCCGGCCAGGCCAGTCCTGCCATTCTTGCTCTGGCTGACGGAACCCTGTTCAGGGGTGTTTCCATCGGCGCGCCGGGCCAGTGTTCCGGGCCCATGGTCGTCAACACGCTCATGACTGGCCATCAGGAAATCATGACCGATTCTGCCTATGCAGGGCAAATTCTTGCCCTAACCTATCCCCACGTGGGCAGTACGGGCGTCAACCCGCACGATTCTTCCTCGTCCGGCAGCCGTATCAATGGTTTGGTCATACGCGACTGCCCCGCGGTCATGTCCAACTTTCGTGCCACACAATCCCTGCCTGATTATCTGGTTGAGCAGGGCATTGTTGCGATCTCGGGCATTGATACCCGGCAACTTGCCAGGCATGTGCGTGATCATGGCACCCAACAGGCCTGCATCCTGGTTGGTGACGATGCCCAGGAAGCGCTGTCTGTCGCGCGTGCTGAATCGGAGCAACAGCATGATGCCCAAAGCGTGTCGTTCGATGCGGTCTCGGTCACCAAGCAGCAGTCCTGGTCGCAAGGGGTAGTACCACTTGCGGGTGGTGACGCCACACGAACACCTTCTGGCATACATGTTGTGGTGTACGACCTGGGCGTCAAGTACGGCCTGTTGCGCGAGCTGGCCGATCGCGATTGTCGCGTTACCCTGGTGCCGGCCTCGGCCACAGCGGCCGATATTCTTGCCCTGCAGCCGGATGGCATTGTCCTGTCCAGCGGGCCTACACTGCCCCAGGCGCATACAACGTTGGTCAGCACGAGTCAGGATCTGTTGGCTGCACGGGTGCCCATCATGGCCGTTGGGCTGGGGCTGCAGCTGGTAGCTCAGGCATTGGGCGCCTCACTTGTACGCCACAAAACTGGTCGTCACGGGGGCAATCATCCAGTACAGCACCTGCCATCCGGACGTGTGCTGATTACCAGTCAGCATTACGACATGGCTGTCCAGCAAGAAACGCTGCCGGACAACGTTCACGTTACACACATGTCGCTGTTTGACGGTACCGTTCAAGGGTTCGAACTCACTGACGCACCCGTTCAGTGCTTCATGGGCTACCCCGAGGGCAGCCCAGGCCCACGCGACGCCGCTCCGCTCATCAACAGTTTTCTTGATCTCATGGCTGCCAACAGGTAATCCGCATCATGCCAAAGCGTACAGATATTCAAAGCATACTCATCATTGGCGCTGGCCCCATTGTGATCGGCCAAGCCTGTGAATTCGACTACTCCGGAGCGCAGGCTTGCAAGGCGCTCAAAGCTCAGGGCTATCGCACCATCCTGGTCAACAGCAACCCGGCCACTATCATGACCGACCCGGAAACGGCGGACGTCACCTATATCGAACCCATTACCTGGCAGGTCGTCGAAAAAATTATCGAACGTGAAAAGCCGGATGCTCTTCTACCTACCATGGGTGGTCAAACAGCACTTAATTGTGCGCTTGATCTGGTTAACCATGGCGTGCTTGACAAGCACGGGGTCGAATTTCTGGCTGCCAACGCGGACGCCATCGACATGGCCGAAGATCGCCATAAGTTCAAAGAGGCCATGACGCGTATTGGGCTGGAATCGGCCAAGTCTGGTATTGCTCATTCCATGCAAGAGGCTTGGGACGTCCAGCAGAGCATTGCTAAGCAAATCGGCTCGTCCGGTTTTCCTGTGGTGATTCGGCCCAGTTTCACGTTGGGCGGTACCGGGGGCGGCATCGCCTACAACGCCGAGGAGTTCGAAGAAATCTGTCGTCGGGGTCTGGAAGCCTCGCCCAGCAATGAACTCCTGATCGAAGAGTCCCTGCTGGGCTGGAAAGAGTTTGAAATGGAAGTGGTCCGGGACCAGGCGGACAACAGCATCATTGTCTGTTCCATCGAAAACCTGGATCCCATGGGCGTGCACACGGGCGACTCCATCACGGTCGCACCGGCGCAAACGCTGACTGATCGCGAGTATCAGGTCATGCGCGATGCCTCTCTAGCAGTATTGCGTGAAATCGGCGTCGAATCCGGCGGGTCTAACGTGCAGTTTGCCCTTAATCCTGAAAACGGCCGGCTCATCGTCATCGAAATGAACCCGCGGGTGTCACGTTCTTCGGCGCTTGCTTCCAAGGCCACCGGGTTTCCCATCGCCAAGGTGGCTGCCTTGCTGGCAGTGGGATACACCTTGGACGAACTGCGCAACGACATGGTTGATGGTGCCATTCCCGTTGCCTTCGAGCCCACAATTGACTATGTGGTCACCAAAATCCCGCGCTTTGCCTTCGAAAAATTTCCACTGGCCGATTCGCGTCTCACCACTCAAATGAAATCGGTGGGTGAAGTCATGGCCATTGGCCGTACCTTCCAGGAGTCTTTTCAAAAGGCCTTGCGAGGGCTGGAAGTGGGCGTTGACGGCCTGAACCAAATGACCACGGACCGCGACAAGCTGGCAGCAGAGCTGGGTGAGCCCGGGCCAGAGCGTATCTGGTATGTTGGCGATGCCTTTGCGCAGGGCTTCAGCCCGCAAGAGGTACATGCACTGACATCCATTGATCCCTGGTTTCTTGCCCAAATCAAGGAAATCGTTGATATCGAATTGGCCTTGGAGCAAAAGACACTGGCGGATCTTGATGCTGCTACGTTGCGTGAACTTAAACGTCGTGGTTTCTCCGATCGCCGGCTGGCTTTCCTGCTGGATACGTCCGAATCCGAGGTGCGCAAGTTGCGCCATCAGCTCGATATCCGTCCGGTCTATAAGCGGGTCGATACCTGTGCAGCCGAGTTTTCCACCAGCGTGGCTTACCTGTATTCCACTTATGAACACGAGTGCGAGGCACAGCCTTCTGACCGCGACAAAATTATTGTGCTGGGCGGTGGGCCTAACCGGATCGGGCAGGGCATTGAGTTTGATTACTGCTGTGTTCATGCTGCCTTGGCGTTGCGTGATGATGATTACGAAACCATCATGGTCAATTGCAACCCCGAAACCGTATCGACAGATTACGATACGTCCGACCGTCTGTACTTTGAGTCCCTGACGCTTGAAGATGTCCTGGAGATTGTCCAGATCGAAAAGCCGGTGGGCATGATTGTTCAGTACGGGGGACAAACCCCCCTGAAGCTGGCCAAGGCACTGGAGGCCAATGGCGTGCCCATCATTGGCACCAGCCCCGAATCCATTGACGTTGCAGAAGATCGTGAACGCTTTCAGAAACTTCTCAACAAGCTTGGGCTGCGGCAGCCGGCCAACCGTACCGCACGTACGGAAGGGGAAGCGCTGGCCCTGGCTGCTGAAATTGGTTATCCGCTGGTTGTACGGCCCAGTTATGTGTTGGGTGGCCGCGCCATGGAAATTGTGCATCAGCAGGATGAACTTGAACGATACATGCGTGAAGCCGTTCAGGTGAGTAACGATTCACCGGTTCTGCTCGATCATTTCCTGAGCAATGCCATTGAGGTGGACGTTGACTGCATTGCGGATGGCGAACGGGTTTTTGTGGGCGGTGTCATGGAGCATATTGAACAGGCTGGTGTGCACTCGGGTGATTCGGCCTGCAGCCTGCCGCCTTATTCGCTTACTGACGACATGATTGACGAAATCAAGCGTCAGACTGCACTGATGGCACGCGCGCTTAACGTTAAAGGGCTGATGAACGTACAGTTTGCCGTGCAAAATGGTGATGTTTACGTCCTTGAGGTCAATCCGCGTGCCTCTCGTACCGTGCCTTATGTGTCCAAGGCCACCGGCTTGCCCATGGCAAAAATTGCCGCTCGCGTCATGGCTGGGCGGACATTAACTGAACTGGACGTAGGTGCCGAATCCAAGCCCGAATACTACGCGATCAAGGAAGCGGTTTTCCCCTTCGTCAAATTCCCTGGCGTTGACACCATTCTGGGCCCCGAAATGAAATCTACGGGCGAGGTCATGGGTGTTGGGCGCAGCTTTGGCGAAGCCTTTGTCAAATCTCAACTGGCTGCCGGGGCGCTATTGCCACAGGAGGGGGTTGCGTTCATCAGCGTTCGCGACCAGGACAAGCAGCAGGCGGTTGACGTGGCTGCCCAGCTGGTTAGTTTGGGGTTTGCCATTGCGGCAACGCGCGGCACTGCAGCGGCCATTCAGGAAGCCGGCGTGGCTGTTGAGGCTGTGAACAAGGTCACTGAAGGCCGTCCACATATTGTTGACCGCATCAAAAACGGCGAAATCGCCATGGTCATCAACACGGTCCAGGACCGTCGTAATGCTATTGCCGATTCGCGCGTGCTGCGCACAAATGCCTTGTCCGCCGGGGTAACGTACTTCACCACCATGGCGGGCGCTCGTGCAGCGGTCGAAGGTCTGCAATACTTGCGCCAGGCCAGCCAGCTGCAGGTGTATTCACTACAAGAAATGCACGGCAATCCAGCATAATTCTTTCAGAACTCATCCCCACATAAAAAGAAATCCTAACCATGACTGATTCGTATTTTCCCCGCTGGCGCTATGTCCGGCCTAGCAGCAGTGCTGATACGGTGCTACCTGACGAACGCCTGGGCGGATGGCAAAATCTGGCCATGGGCGCACAGCACGTCGTGGCCATGTTTGGTTCCACCATTCTGGCGCCCCTGTTGATGGGCTTTGATCCAAACCTGGCCATTCTGATGTCGGGTATTGGCACACTGATCTTTTTTGTGTTTGTGGGGGGCCGGGTGCCCAGTTACCTGGGCTCCAGTTTTGCCTTCATCGGTGGGGTCATTGCCGTAACCGGATATAGCGGGGCAGGCTCCAACCCCAACATCGGCGTCGCCCTGGGCGCCATTATTGTCTGTGGGCTAGTCTATACCCTCATTGGTCTTGTCGTCTGGTTCATGAGCGCCCGGTCCGGTTCAGGAGCCGACTGGATCAATCGGCTGATGCCACCGGTGGTGACTGGCGCCATCGTTGCCGTCATTGGCCTGAATCTGGCTCCAACGGCGGCCAAGGGTGCCATGGGTGGCAGCACGTTCGACGCCCTGATGGCATTAATGACCGTGTTGTGTGTGGGCGGTGTGGCAGTTTACGCCCGGGGCATGGTCCAGCGTTTGCTGATTCTGGTTGGTTTGCTGCTGGCCTGCGTGTTGTACGGTATTTTTACCAATGGCCTGGGGTGGGGCGAACCCATTGATTTTTCCGGTATAAACACGGCTGCCTGGTTGGGTATGCCGGGCTTCCATACACCTGTGTTTCAGCCTCATGCCATGAGCGTCATTGTGCCGGTCGCAATTATCCTGGTGGCTGAAAACCTGGGCCACATCAAGGCGGTCAGTGCCATGACTGGGCAGGATCTGGACCGGTATCTGGGTAGGGCATTTGCCGGGGATGGGGTTGCCACCATGGTATCGGGGGCCGTTGGAGGCACCGGCGTGACCACGTATGCTGAAAATATCGGTGTGATGGCCGCTACACGCATCTATTCAACGCTGGTGTTCGTGATTGCTGCCCTGATTGCCATTTTGCTGGGTTTTTCGCCCAAGTTTGGCGCACTGATTCAGGCAATTCCCGGCCCTGTGCTGGGAGGCATGTCCATTGTCGTGTTCGGACTGATCACCATAGCGGGGGCGCGCATATGGGTTGTCAACCAGGTTGATTTCAGCCGTAACGAAAACCTTATCGTGGCTGCGGTGACACTCATACTGGGTGCGGGCAATTTTTCCCTGTCGTTTGGCACCTTTCAGCTTGATGGCATTGGCACCGCAACCTTTGGCGCTATCTTGCTCTATGCACTGCTTCGGCCCAGGCAATCAAAGGGCTTGCATTCTGCCTAGAGTTTGCGCACAATAACGCTATAGCCCCGGCGGCCATGCCGGGGTTTTTCATTGAATGCTGCCCTAACAAGTTGCGGCGGTTTCGCCGGCTCAATGCATATCTTGCGTGCACACCTTCAGGCCGGCACAGCTCTCATTATCACTTCATGCGCCTTCGTATAGTAAGGCGCAATGTTTAATCAGGAATACTATGGCTGCGATACCATTGACTGTACGCGGCGCCGAGCGTCTTCAGTCCGAACTTCACCGTCTCAAGACGGTCGAGCGTCCAGGCGTTATTGATGCGATTGCCGAGGCGCGTGCCCAAGGCGATTTGTCCGAAAACGCGGAATACGATGCCGCGCGTGAGCGTCAGGCGTTTGTAGAGGCCCGGATCAAAGAGCTGGACGGCACGCTGTCCAACGCCCAGATTATTGATCCGGGCGAACTGGATGTTGATGGCAAGGCTGTATTTGGTGCCACTGTCGAAATAGAAGACCTGGATTCGGGTGATCGGGTCACGTACCAGATTGTTGGCGATGTCGAGGCCGATATTCGAGCTAATCTTATTTCAGTTTCCAGCCCCGTCGCCCGTGCCCTGATTGGCAAAGAAGAGGGCGATGTCGTCGAGGTGCATGCACCTGCAGGAACGCGCGAATACGAAATTATCAGCATTACCTACGTATAATGCCTGGTCGGAAAAAGCCTGGCCGTGTTTACTTGCGATGACGGCTGCCGCTTCGGGCTGTACGACGCAGCCCGGCTCGCAACGTGAGTGCGCTGCCGCCGCGTCTGACCGGGATGTTATGGTCGCCGTCGGCTGACCAGGGTTGCTGCGGCTGGCTTGTGCTGCCCAGGGCGCCGGGCCTGCGTTGTTTGCGCTGTGCGGGTGCGCGCCGGGTACGGACCTTACCGGCTGCTGCCAGCTTTTTGGGTGTATAGGGTTCTGAGGGCTTGCGCACAGCGCGGGTCGCCATGATGTCATCGGCCGCTTGGGTGGCCTGGGGGCGGTACAGTATTAGCGTGCGGCCCAGATGGTGCACCGGCGCGCAGTTCAGCGTGTCGCATACCATTGACAGCATGGCATCGCGCTCTTGGCGATCGTTGCTTGCGACTTTGACCTTGATAAGTTCGTGGGCATCAAGGCTGCGGTCAATTTCAGCCATGACGGCTTCGGAAAGGCCGCGATCGCCAATTTGCACAACCGGATGCAAAGAATGGGCAGCGGCGCGTAATGCGCTTCGCTGACGGGATGTAATTTCAAGTATTGCCATATTGGCAATTGTACGGGAATGGCCAAGAAAAAAGTCTCAAAACAATGGGTTCACGAACATATTAACGACCCATATGTCAAGATGGCGCAACAAAAGGGCTACCGGGCACGGGCTGCCTTCAAGTTGCTGGAGCTGCTTGATGCCGAGGCTTTGGCCAAGCCAGGGGATGTTGTTGTCGATCTAGGTGCCGCGCCTGGTAGCTGGTCGCAAGTCATGCGCCAGCGGCTGGCCCGTCATGACGGCACGGTTGATGGCACCATCATTGCGCTTGACATGCTTCCCATGGAGCCGCTGCCCGACGTCACCTTTATTCAGGGCGATTTTCGTGAAGACGAGGTTCTACACCAGCTCCAGGATAAGTTGGGTGATAAAAAGGTAGACCTTGTGATTTCTGATATGGCCCCCAATTTAACAGGAGTAAAGGTGGCAGACGCGGCGCGTTTTCAGCATGTCCATGAACTGGCGCTGGACTTTGCCTGTCAACACCTTGTGCCTAGCGGGGCGCTTATTGTCAAAGCATTTCATGGCAGTGGTTTTTCGCAAACGGTCCAGCAGTACCGGCAGTATTTCACGCGGGTTGTCGTGCGCAAGCCTCAGGCATCGCGCGACCGGTCTTCCGAGACCTTTCTGGTTGCACGGACTCTTAAGCAGGCCTGAATGGCGGGCCGTACCGGGGGGCAAGCCAGTAACCCCATCATCAGGTAAAATGACGTGTGATGTACTTGTCTCACGTCTTTTGCACAAGGCGGGCGACAAGCCGCAGCGATATGTAGGAGGTTGGCTTTGAACAACTCGTTTTCCAAGATCGCGATCTGGATGGTGATCGCGCTCGTTCTGTTTACTGTTTTCAAACAGTTCGATGGTCAGGTCACGTCTGGTGATAACGTGACTTACACCCAATTCATGACTGATGCGCAATCTGGGCGCATTGCCAAGGTCGATATCCAGGGCGATACCTTGTACGTGACGCCCGAAGCCGGTCGTCCCTACAGCCTGACGTCGCCTGGCGACTTGTGGATGGTGCCCGAGCTGGTCAAGTCCGGCGTCGAGGTCTCCGGCAAGGCGCGCGACGAACCCTCGTTCCTGACCAGTCTGTTCATCTCATGGTTCCCCATGTTGCTCCTTATCGGGGTGTGGATCTTTTTCATGCGCCAGATGCAAGGAGGGGGCAAGGGCGGTGCGTTTAGCTTTGGCAAGTCCAAGGCGCGTCTGCTCGACGAAAATACCAACCAGATCACCTTTTCTGATGTAGCTGGTTGTGACGAAGCCAAAGAAGACGTGGAAGAGCTGGTCGATTTCCTTCGCGATCCCACCAAGTTCCAGCGTCTGGGCGGTCGTATTCCGCGTGGTGTGCTTATGGTCGGCTCGCCTGGTACAGGTAAAACTTTGCTGGCCAAAGCCATCGCAGGCGAAGCCAAGGTACCGTTTTTCAGCATCTCAGGTTCTGACTTTGTCGAGATGTTTGTTGGTGTGGGCGCAGCGCGCGTGCGCGACATGTTTGAAAACGCCAAAAAACATTCGCCCTGCATCATTTTCATCGACGAGATCGATGCGGTGGGGCGTCAGCGTGGTGCCGGCCTGGGCGGCGGTAACGACGAGCGCGAACAAACGCTTAACCAGCTGTTGGTCGAAATGGACGGTTTCGAAACCAACCAGGGCATTTTGGTTATTGCAGCAACCAACCGTCCTGACGTGCTCGACCCGGCGCTGTTGCGTCCCGGGCGCTTCGACAGGCAGGTTGTCGTGCCTCTGCCCGATATCCGCGGGCGTGAGCAGATCATCAAGGTCCACATGCGCAAGGTGCCCATTGGGCCTGATGTCGATGCACTGGTGCTGGCGCGCGGTACACCGGGCTTTTCCGGGGCCGACCTGGCCAACCTCGTCAACGAGGCGGCGCTGTTTGCGGCCCGTCGCAACGCGCGTGCGGTCGACATGAACGACTTCGAGGGTGCCAAGGACAAAATCATCATGGGGGCAGAGCGCCGCTCAGTCATCATGCCCGAAGAAGAGCGTCGTAATACGGCTTATCACGAGTCCGGCCATGCCTTGGTTGCACGGCTGCTCCCCAAGACCGATCCGGTCCACAAGGTCACCATCATTCCGCGCGGTCGTGCGTTGGGTGTCACCATGCAGCTGCCCGAGCAGGACCGCTACAGCATGGACAAAGATCACCTGCTTAACATGATTGCCGTCCTGTTTGGTGGTCGTATCGCCGAAGAAGTCTTCATGAACCAAATGACGACGGGGGCATCCAACGACTTCGAGCGGGCCACCAGCATCGCCCGCGATATCGTGACGCGTTATGGCATGACCGAATCGCTCGGGCCTGTCGTCTACGCCGAAAACGAAGGCGAGGTGTTCCTGGGTCGCAGCGTGACGCAAACTACCCATGTTTCTGAGGCCACCATGCAAAAAGTGGACCATGAAATCCGTCGCATCATCGACGAGCAATATGCAATCGCGCGCAAGCTCATCGAAGACAACCGGGACAAGATGGAAGCCATGGCCGCGGCGCTGATGGAATGGGAGACCATTGATTCCGACCAGATCGACGACATCATGAATGGTCGTCCGCCACGTCCCCCCAAAGACTCAGGCAGTTCATCGTCCGGCCCGGACAAGACGCCGCCTGCTGCGGGTGGGGTTGCTGCCGATGACAATAGCGATACAGCTGCCACGCCTGTCTAACGGGCCATGGTATAGCGGTTTTTAGTATGGGCAATACGCTGCAGTGCGGGCGCTTCGAGCTAAGTCTCAAGCGCCCGCTTGTTATGGGAATCGTCAACGTCACTCCCGATTCCTTTTCTGATGGGCGACCAGATTTCAGCCCGCAGCGTGCCATCAGGCACGGGCTGGAGCTTGCCGCTCAGGGCGCACACATGCTCGATATTGGCGGTGAGTCCAGCCGCCCGGGCGCCGCGCCCGTCAG
>DAHVSI010000181.1 GCA_027324645.1 Castellaniella sp.
ATCGGGTTGGCCTCGTATAGCAACCTTAGCTTGCCGTGTTTGGCAGACTCACGTGCATCGCTGGGGTACATGAATACGCCCCCTCGGTTAAGGAGCCGGTGCACGTCAGCAACCATCGACGCGATCCAGCGCATGTTGTAGTTTTTTCCATGCGGGCCGGTTTCGCCTGCCAGGCACGCTTCGATGTATTGTCGAATGCCACGGTCCCAATGGCGCATATTGGACATATTGATCGCAAACTCGGCCGTGTCTGCAGGAATGCGCATGGCCGCATTGGTCAGCAACCATGTGCCGGTGCGCTTATCCAGGGTAAAGCCATCCACGCCATGGCCTGTTGTCAGGACAAGTTGTGTTTGTGGTCCGTACACGGCATAGCCGGCCGCTACCTGACGTGCGCCAGCCTGCAGAAAGTCCTGTTCGGATAGCGAGGCCGCTGAATCGGTAGATGGCAGTGCCAGCACAGAAAAAATGGTTCCGATTGAGACATTGACGTCAATGTTCGATGACCCATCCAGTGGATCAAACACCAGCAAATAGCGTCCTTTGGCCATGGAGGAGGGGATAGGTTCGATTGACGTCATTTCCTCAGAAGCCATGCCTGCCAGGCAGCCGGTCCATTGCGCTGTTTGTAACATCAGGTCGTTGGCAATCACGTCCAGCTTTTGTTGTGCTTCGCCCTGCACATTGTGCGTGCCCTGTGCGCCCAGGACGCCTGCCAGAGCCCCTTGAGAAACCAGGTCTGCAATCCGGGTACATGCATGGGCGACAGTTTCGACCAGCAGGCGTAGTTCGGCATCCATGGAGTGTGCATTATTGCGCTGTTGCTCAACAAGATGTCGCGTAAGGGTAAAGGGGTTCAAGACATTCTCCTGTTACGGCTCCAGGGCCGCTGTAATGATTTCGCGAACGTTGGTTGACAGGTCTTGTTGTTGGAGACGCTGCAACACGTTTTGCATGGCGCTGCGGTAGGGACTTGCGTAGGAGCGCCAATGATCCAGTCCGCGTGTCAGTCGTGCCGCAATCTCGGGGTTGAGTGCGTCGAGTTGCTGAATCTGTTCTTGCCAGAACTGATAGCCCTTGGGTGTGTGCACAGCCGGGTTTTGCAGGCAGAACCGGAATATCAGTGCACGCGCCCGATTAGGATTGCGGTGGGTGAACTGCTCGTGATGGGTCAATGCCTTTACGGAATCGGCGTCTGCCCATACTGCACCAGCATGCAGGCTAAACCACTGATCCATTAACGATGGTTCGCGCGCCTGCTCATAAAAATCTTCTAGCGCCGGCATGGCGGCATCATGGCTGCCAAATTCAGTCAGAACTTTTAGGGCGTTTAGCCTATCCGTCAGGTTATTGGCGCGCTGATATTGATCAAGTGCCAGCTGTTGTGCGTGTTCGTGGTTGCCCGCGCACAGCATGCCAAGAGACACCATTCGCAAGGCGCGCTTGCCTGCGTCGGTGGCAGTAGGTTGCCATGGCTGTTCTGCCACACGGCTGTTTGCTTCGTACAGAACAAGCCACTCTTTGTGAAACGTGCTGCCAAGTGTTTTTTGCAGCGTACGGCGGGCCGCAACAATGCTGACAGGATCCATTGGCAACAGCTGGTGCATGAGCTGTTGAACGGGCATGAGTGTCAAGAGCCGGGCGCGATAGTCATCGGCAAGGTCGGGGTCAGTCAGCGCGTGCTGCCATGCATCCGACAGAGCCTGATCGTCAGCGTGTGCATTGTGTTCCTGTTCGCTCTGCTGGTGACGACCAAGCACTTTTACTGTGAGCTGCTGCAAGGCTTCCCAGCGGCCAAACGGGTCAGGATCGTGCATGGCCAGCAGGCGCAACTGCTGCGAATCCTGTTTTGTCTCGACAATGACTGGAGCTGAAAAGCCTCGCAATAACGAAACAACAGGGGGTTGCTTGATATTGGTAAATGTCCAGCTGTGTTGATGATCTTGCAACTCAAGGACTACCGTTTGTTGGCGACTTCCTTCATGTTCCAGCGCTATAGGGTGCCCTTGCGGGTCCAGCATGCCAATAGCAATGGGTATGGTCAGGGCCGGGCTGCACGAGTCAGTCCGGCCGGATGGGTCGGCGTTGGTTTCAGGCTGATGTTGCTGCAATGTAAGTGTAGCGGTTTCCGAGTCCGCTTCATGCTCTAGACGAAACGTGATGCGCGGGGTTCCTGCCTGTGAGTACCATTGACTGAAGGCCCCTAGACTGCGGCTGGACGGGGAGTTCAGCCGGGCTGATTCCATCGCCGCCACGAAATCGTCGCAGGTAACGGCTTGGCCATCGTGACGACGAAAGTACTCGCGCATGCCAGCCTGAAATGTTTCTTCACCCAATAAGGTGTGCAGCATGCGCACAATTTCTGCGCCTTTTTCGTAAATGGTTGCGGTATAAAAGTTACTGATCTCGTAGTAGCTTTCCGGGCGCACAGAATGCGCCATTGGGCCCGCATCTTCGGGAAACTGCTGCGTCCGCAGGATATTGACATCGTCGATACGTTTGACGGCGCGGGCACTGTCTGCCGTGAGGCCTTGCAGGCCCGCGGCCATCATGTCAGCCGAAAATTCCTGCTCACGAAATACGGTCAGGCCTTCTTTCAGTGATAACTGGAACCAGTCACGGCAAGTGACGCGGTTGCCGGTCCAGTTGTGAAAGTATTCGTGGCCCACCACCGCCTCAATAATGCGGTACACCTGGTCGGTAGCCGTATCGGGGCTAGCCAGCACATAACTGGCATTGAAAATGTTCAGCCCCTTGTTTTCCATGGCGCCCATATTGAAGTCACGGGCGGCTACCACCATGAATCGATCCAGATCAAGCTCCAGGCCAAACCGCTGTTCGTCCCAACGGACGGCATTCTCAAGGCATTCCAGCGCCCAGGCTGTTCTGTCCCGGTCCTCGGGTTCACTATATAGCTGCAGTCGGACCGGGCGCCCGCTGGCAGTCTGGATGGTTGTTTCCCGCACAGCGAAATCACCGGCAACCAGCGCAAACAAGTAAGAGGGCTTGAGGTGCGGGTCGTGCCAGACAGCTTCGTGCCGGTTGCCATCAAGATCGCGTGTGGAAACCAGGTTCCCGTTGGATAGCAATTGTGGAAACCGGGTTTTATCTGCACGCAGGGTGACGTGATACGTAGACATCACATCCGGCCGATCAGGGAACCATGTGATGCGCCGGAAACCTTCAGCTTCACATTGGGTAAACAGGTACGCGCCCGACTGATACAGCCCCATCAGTGTCGTGTTTTCAGCAGGCCGACAGCGCGTCCGAACGGTCACAATTGCCGTGTCGGTGTCCGGGTGCAACGTGAGTGTGTCGTCCGTGACCTGATACTCATGGCTGGCCAGTGTCCGGCCATTCAGATCCAGACCAAGCAATTCGACATCATTGCCATCAAGCACCAGTGGTGTGTTCTGACCAGCACGTTGACGAACGTGTAGCGTGGCCGTTACGTATGTCTCTACGGTATCAAGGTCGAAAATCAGCTCGGCCCGTGTCAGTTCGTAGGGGTAAGGGCGGTAGCTGGTACGAGTAACTGGTTGTGATGGGTTTGTATGCATGAGTCCTTTTTGAGCATGACGGCAACCATGGGATTGGTCTATTGTAATGTGATGAGATAAAGGGAGGTCGTATGCTTACGTCAAATGCCTATTCGATACGTTTGCTGTGTGGTGGCGCTTTCTTTGGCACTTTATTGGTGTTGGGAGGGTGTGCTTCCAGTATTTCCGCGCGTGTTACCAGCTATCAGCAATGGCCGGCCAATGCCGCCGGGGCCTCCTATGTAATCGCGCCTGCACAGGAGTCAGACAGGACCCTTGAGTATCAATCGGTTGCCGACCAGGTGCGAGCAGCCATGGAGCCAACCGGCCTGATTGAAGCAGATGACGCAGAATCCGCACGCTTTGACGTAGCGATTGACTACGGCAGCCTGACTGAGCAAGGCTGGGAGCAGCGCGATGCTGATCCGTTTATGGGCGGTTGGGGCATTAACCCTTTCTTTGGTGGTATGTATGGCCCGCACTGGGGCTGGAGCACTGGCGTCATGATGGCGCCTGCACGGGTGAATGTGCCCGTTCAGCAATATAAAAACACGCTTACTGTAACGATCCGTGATCGGTCTGCTCATGGCGCTGATGTGTTTCAGGCAAGCGCGGTAAACGTGAGCGAAACGGACGACTTGACCGCCGTGCTGCCTTATCTGGCCAGGGCGATCTTTGAAGA
>DAHVSI010000182.1 GCA_027324645.1 Castellaniella sp.
ATGATCTTCTGGGGGCCGCCCGGCGTAGGCAAAACAACGCTGGCCCGGCTCATGGCGAATGGGTTTGACGCCCGTTTTATTGCCATCTCGGCGGTATTGGGAGGCGTCAAGGATATCCGCGATGCCGTTCAGACAGCGCAACAGGAACAGGCCAGAGGGCGGCGCACAATTTTATTTGTGGACGAGGTTCACCGGTTTAACAAGGCACAGCAAGATGCGTTCTTGCCTTATGTGGAAAGTGGCTTGCTTACTTTCATCGGAGCCACAACCGAAAACCCATCTTTTGAAGTCAATTCGGCCTTGTTGTCGCGTGCGCGTGTCTATGTGCTCGAAGCCTTGTCAGCCGATGACTTGCTGGCGCTCACGAAGCGGGCCATGGTGCAGTTCAATCAAGACGTGGCGGCGACCGATGCAGCCAGTGCACCAGTCCACGAGCTGTCCATAGAAGATGATGCAGCGGCGCAGCTGGCGGCCTGGGCCGATGGCGATGCCAGGCGCCTGATCAATGCCATCGAAGTGGTGGCGGGTTCGGCATGGGATGCAGGCCAACAAACCATCGATGCTACTTGGCTGGAAACGGCTCTTTCTCAAAATCTGCGCCGTTTCGACAAAGGAGGTGACGCCTTCTATGACCAGATCAGCGCGTTACACAAGGCGGTGCGCGGCTCAGACCCCGATGCGGCGTTGTACTGGTTTGCACGGATGCTGGACGGTGGGGCCGACCCACGTTACCTGGCCAGACGTCTGGTGCGCATGGCTGTTGAAGATGTGGGGCTTGCCGATCCGCGTGCCACCGAACTGGCCTTGCAGGGCGCGGATATTTTTGAACGGCTAGGGTCTCCGGAAGGCGAGCTGGCCCTGGCGCAAGCTCTGGTCTACATGGCCTGCGCAGCCAAATCCAATGCTGTTTACAACGCCTACAAGTCGGCACGCCGGTTTGCACAGCAACACGGTAGTGCCCCGGTGCCGTTACATTTACGCAACGCACCCACTTCGCTCATGAAAGACCTGGGGCACGGCAAGGCCTATCGGTACGCCCATGACGAGCCGCATGGCTACGCGGCCGGCGAACGGTACTTTCCAGATGGGCTGAATGCCACGTTTTATCAGCCAGTGGATCGGGGGATGGAAACACGCATACGCGACAAGCTGGCATTTCTGGCTGATCTGGACCGCGCAGCGCGCCGTTCGTGATTTTCAATACAATACACGCTGGCGCGGTAACCCTGCGTGCCTGGCCCTAGTTCAACCCTGTAGTGTTCTATGTTAGATATCAGTCTGTTACGTAAAGATTTATCGTCCGTTGTCGACGCGCTTGCCCGCCGGGGTGTCGCATTTGACGCCGAGCGTTTTGAAGCACTCGAAGTACAGCGCAAGTCGGTACAGGTCGAAACCGAGACATTGCAGGCGCGGCGTAACGCCTTATCCAAGCAGATTGGCAAGCTCAGGTCACAGGGCCAGGATGCCACCACGCTCATGGAAGAAACCCGGCAGATTCCTGATCAGTTGCACAAGCTGGAGCAACAGCTGCAAGATATTCAGACCGAACTGCACGACTGGTTGGCAACCATACCCAACTTGCCCGACGACAGTGTGCCGGTGGGGCAGGACGAAAGCGACAACGTCGAGGTCAGACGGTGGTTGCCCGGCCAGGCAGATGAGCATGGCAACCCGGCTCCGCTTGGATTCGAGCCGCTTGATCATGTCGATATAGGCACGCCGCTTGGGCTGGACTTTGAGACGGCCCGCAAACTGTCGGGCTCCAGGTTTGCCATGCTGCGCGGGGGCATGGCCCGTTTGCACCGTGCCCTGGCCCAGTTCATGCTGGACGTGCAAACGCAGGAACACGGTTATCAGGAATGCTATACGCCCTATATTGTCAATAGCGACACCATGTTCGGTACGGGGCAGCTGCCCAAGTTTCATGACGATATGTTTGCTGTGACAAAAGGTGGTCATGACGATGACGCGTCAGCGGAAGACGATCATGCCAGCAACGGTCTCTACCTCATTTCCACTTCCGAGATCACGCTGACCGGTTCAGTAAAAGACCAGATTGTTCCCGCTGCCGACTTGCCTCTCAAGCTCACGGCACATACGCCATGTTTCAGGTCGGAAGCGGGCAGCGGCGGACGTGATGTCCGGGGCATGATCAGGCAACATCAGTTT
Organism: Castellaniella sp.; assembly: GCA_027324645.1. GTDB lineage: Bacteria > Pseudomonadota > Gammaproteobacteria > Burkholderiales > Burkholderiaceae_B > JAJYRX01. The sequence continues at coordinate 2,170 of DAHVSI010000182.1, forward strand.
GACAAGGTCGAACTGGTGCAGATTGTGCACCCCGAAGAATCATGGGATGCGCTGGAGCACATGGTCGGCCATGCTGAAACCATCTTGCAGCGGCTTGAGCTGCCGTATCGTGTTGTGCAGCTGTGCACGGGCGACATGGGGTTTAGCGCCGCCAAAACATACGACCTGGAAGTGTGGCTGCCGGCACAACAAACCTGGCGCGAGATCTCATCAATCTCTAACTGTCTGGCGTTTCAGGCACGCCGTATGCAGGCGCGGTACCGGCCTGATAAAGGCCGCCCCGATTACGCGCACACGCTAAATGGCTCGGGGCTGGCGGTTGGCAGAGCCCTGGTGGCAGTGCTGGAAAACGGCCAGCAGGAAGACGGCAGTGTCCGGATCCCGGCCGCATTGCGTCCCTACATGGGCGGCCATGAGTATCTTTGATTGGGCATGCTGCACCACACCAGCGCCCGCTCATGCAGGCGCGGTAGTGCTATAGCGCATGCCGGTTACTGTGGTAGCGGACTTTGTGATCGGGTTGCCAGGGCAAGAGCTTGACCTCGGGTTTCCGTGTTTTTGCAGGCCTGGATTCACGCGAGGTTAATGCCAGCGCGCCCACAATCAGGCCCAGCCAGAACACGAGCGACAGCGCAACAGCGACTGGACCGTTAAGGCTGGCATAGCCAGTGGCCTGTGATGCCTGGATACCAAGCAAATCAGACAGCACCGGGACGTTGCCCAACCCTTCAACAACTAGGTTGCCTGGCAACCGGTATGCCCAGACTAGGGTTTCCCAGATTTCCCAGCGACTATAAACCCCATCGCCGTTGATATCCATGGAAAAATTCAGGGTTTCGATATGCATGGCGGCCTCCGTTTCTGTAGGCAGACCCGCCAGTGTGGGCCTGCGACCAATAACCTGCGACAGACCTGAATCTTTGATTCCATATTAGGCTGGCCGGACACTTTTTGCAATGATTACGGGTAGTTAATTGCAAAAGTCTTTATCTAGATGTCCGGGTACTCGGAGCTTGGCAACGTATTGGCCGGGCGCGTTTTGTAGCGCCATAAATAAATGGTGACGCCAATGCCGGGTATAAGCAGCAACAGACGGGCCCATGCAATCGGCATGACCCATGCCGAAATGCCCAGGGAAATCCACAATGTACTGAGTGCGATAATTTTGGTTTTTAATGGGATGCCGCGGTTTTCGTGAAAATCGCGCAGGTAAGCACCAAAAAAGCGGTTATGGTGCATCCAGTGGGCCATGCGTTGTGAGCCACGCATGTAGCATGCGGTGGCAAGCAGCAAAAAGGGCGTAGTAGGCAGCAAGGGTAAAAATATGCCAATCAGGCCCAGAACAACCGCCAGTGTGCCCACAATATTGAAGAGAATGCGTACTAAAAGCAGTCGGGGCATACGTCCGTATAATGAAGGGCTAACCTTTTGCAATATAGTAGCAGTATGGTTTCAGAACGCATTCGTCCTCAAGATTTTCTGGCTCGCATCCCCTTGTTCGAAGGCTTGTCCGTGCAGGCGCTCGATCAAATCGCGGCGGCCACTACTCAGGTTCGGTCGGGCCGTGGCAGTATCCTGTTTCGCCAGGGCGACCCGTGCGTCGGCTTTCATCATGTCGTGTATGGGCGTATCAAGCTCACTTTGCGCTCACCGGTAGGTGACGAAAAAGTTGTCAGGATCATCAGCCCCGGTGACAGTTTTGGCGAGGCCCTGATGTTCATGGGCAAACCCTATATTGTCACGGCGCAGGCACTTGAAGACTCCATGTTGCTGCATATTGGCCGCGACGGTCTGTTCTCACTACTGGACAGCCAGCCCCAGCTTGCGCGCACCATGATCGCATCCCTTAGTCAGCGCCTGTACAAGCTGATGTCCGACGTCGAATCGTATTCATTGCGAAGCGGCATTCAACGTGTGATCGGCTTTCTGATCAAAGGGGATGCCCCGGACGAGGCGGCTACCGACATTACGTTGCCTGCCAGCAAAGCCGTCATTGCGTCGCGTCTTAACCTGACGCCCGAGCACTTCTCGCGTATTTTGCGCGAACTGACCGAATACGACCTGATCCGCGTGGAGGGCCGCCGCATCATTATCCTGGATTCGGCACGCTTGCGTGATTATCAAGGCTAGCTCAGGGTGCTGACCACCAGCCCGGCACGGCCAGGGCGAGTTTACGTGTTTTTACTTGTTGTTTCTATTACGGGCGGTGTTTGTCTTTCTTTCTTTCCGGGAAGCTGACAAAATAGTCCTACACTATGACAAGAACGTGACAAAAACGGTTCGTGATGCGGTTGGTATCAGCGGTTCTGACCGCACTCATCACCATAAAAAGAAACCGTCCATTTAGGGAGGGGGTGATGCAGCTACCGTTGCAATGCGATGCCGATTCGACCCTGAGCCTGCAGGATCAGCTGTTCAGTCAGATTCGGCAACTGATTTTGAACGGATGTCTGACGCCCGGCACCCGGATGCCGGCCAGCCGTATGTTGGCGTCGGACTTGAAGGTTTCCCGCAACACGGTCGTGCTGACTTATGACCGGCTCATCGCCGGTGGCTATCTTGAGTCTCACCATCCTGTGGGCACATTTGTTGCGTCCGATTTCGTCCCGGACGATGTGTGCAGCCCCGCGCCTGACGCTTTAATTCAGACAGGCAAAAATAATGGAAAACTTCTAAAGTCGCCACCCAAAAGGGCACCGGTCCACTTCAAGGGCAAGCCCCACGTCGTGGTATCACCATACAAGACAGAGGTGCCCTACGACTTTTTGGTTGGGCGACCTGACGCCCGGCTGTTTCCCATTAAAGACTGGATGCAGAACATGCGGCGCAAGCTGCGCGATATGCAGGAAGGCAACAGTGTTTACGTGGAGCCATCGGGATTGCCCCGTCTGCGCGAGGCGGTTGCCCACTACGTGGGGGGCGCACGCGGTATTCAGGCCGACCCAGAGCAGATTGTCATCGTCAACGGCACACAAGAAGCGCTGACGCTATTGTCGCAGCTGTTCATCCGTGAGGGCACACCGGTTGCGACTGAAAACCCTTGTTATCAGGGCGCAGCCAATGTGTTTGCCAGCCATGGCGCATCCTTGCACCCGGTACCGGTAGATTCAGAAGGGATTGCCGTTGAAAAATTACCTTCAAAGGCATCCCTTGTTTATCTGACTCCGGCACATCAGTATCCGACTGGCGCCATGCTGTCGCCAGCGCGCCGGCGCCGGTTGCTACGGTGGTGTTACTCCACCGGTGCTTATGCGTTGGAAGACGATTACAACAGTGATTTTTGTTATGACACGACGCCATTGCCCGCCTTGAAAAGCCAGGATACGGCTGATCAGGTCATTTATCTGGGTACCTTTTCAAAAAGCCTTGGCGCCGGTTTGCGTGCAGGCTACATGGTGGTGCCCCGCCACCTGGTCGGCCCTCTGACTGTTGCCAAGGGGCTGTTGAACAATTGTTCGGGCTGGGCAGTGCAGGCATTGCTGGCTGAATTTTTGATCAGCGGAGAATACACCGATCATTTACGTCGGATCAGGACGCGTTACAAGGCACGCCGTAACCGCCTGCTCAGCCTTCTGGACCGTTACGGGGCGAAGGGGTGTATCCATGGCGCCCACGGAGGCATGCACATCGCCTGGGAACTGCCGCCTGGGTGGCCTACTGCAGCTCAGCTCGAGGTGCAGGCTCGTGACCGAGGTGTTGGGGTATACGGCTTACAGGCCGCCGGCGTGTACATTGCTGGGCGCCAGGCTGAAAGTCGGTACCAGTCAACCGTGTTGTTTGGTTATGCAGCGCTGGATCGGGGCGAAATAGCTGCAGGTATTAAGCGGTTGGTTGAGCAGCAGGATACGCGGTCCGAGGTGCCCCGGACCGTGAGTGCAAACGCCTGAACTGTCCAGGATTCTCTGACAGTTAAGCATGGTCCGTGGCGCTATGGACCCATCAGTTTTTCACGTTATGGACCTTGTGGAACTGGCGGATAGCCCTACACTGAAGTCACAAAGCAGTAAGACAATGCAGTAATACGAAGCGGTAAAAATACGCCCACCATTGTTGGGGGAGAGGTCTATGTTCACACGCATACTCAGTGGTATAGCGGTTGCAACAGTTTCGCTTCTGCTTGCTATGCCTGCATCGGCACGTGTCTGGGATTCGGTTCCCGATGAGCAGCTTGAAAATCTTGATTTGTCCCGGGATGCTTCACCAAAAGAGCTGTTTGATGCCTTATCCGAACGTTATATAAAAGAGCTGACCAAAGGCAAATACGCTGATTACTGGGAGCCCATACCCATGGATCAGTATCTGGCGCCGACGTTGTTTTATGAACCCCCCGAGATTGACATGGACGTGACGCGTGACGAATGTGCGTCTTGTCATGAAGGCGTCACGCATGGGTGGGTCATGTCCTGGGAAAAGAGTATTCACGCCCGGCTTGACGATATTCGCAGCTTGGACAGTGATGACGTGCGCGCTTACAAAAAAGACATGATCGCCGAAGTCGAAGACAACCTGCGTTCCCAGGGGTTGCTTGAGACCGACAAAGAGATGCAGGACGTTTCGTGTATTGACTGCCATATGGGGGTAGGAAAGAAGCGCGGCAACCACAAGAAAGACTTGCGTCTGCCAGACCGTACAGCGTGCGGTACCTGCCATGTGCGGCAGTTTGCCGAAGCGGAATCCGAGCGTGATACGCAGGTGTGGCCGCAAAACCAGTGGGACGA
>DAHVSI010000189.1 GCA_027324645.1 Castellaniella sp.
GCACGTAGGCCGAGATAAATCCACACGGCTGACCATCGGATTCAGCCAGTATGCTGCTGCGACCAAAGTGTTCGCTTAGCAGCAAATAGGTGTAGACCGAGTTGAGATCCAGCGGCGGGCACTGTGAGATGAGTTGGTGGATGGCATAGCCATCTTCACGGGTGGGCTGGCGAAACTTAATGCCATCCGTTCCCGCTTGAGGTGCCCGGGCAGCTTGCCCTGAATGTGTTGAGGGGGCGGCACCTGCCCCCAGCCCAGACGCTGGGTCGGAGGCCTCGGCTCCGTCGTCTGTTGTGGCGCCGGTTGGTGCCGGCGACGTCTTCATTGTGGTTGTCACGTTGACTTTCCTATTAATTATCAAAACTTGCACTTGATGCTTGCAAGTTACATGCCCGACTCAGAGACTTCTGAGTTGTTAAGCATGCAAAACGATTCGGTAAAAACCATTTCGACACGAATGATAGGCCCCATAAATAATGCTGTCAACCCAAGAGCATGGAATTTTTTATCACGTAAAATCAAATACTTATAAAAAATACAACTCATCAAACAAAGACTTATCGAGCAATCTAAGCAAATATATACAAGATGTATCTAAAAGAACAAGAGCAACGGAAAGCACAAGAACGGGGAATAAAAAAAGTGCCATAAGCCGTATGCAGACAGGCTTGTGGCACCTCAGTCCATAAAACACAAACCCCGGCAAGCACCAAACGATGCGACCGGGGTTAACAAAGAACGACAGAAATAATTAGCGACGCTGAAGAAAGTGTTCCAGGTGATCAGCGTGATTGGTTTGATGCTGCGCAAGCAAGGGGTTTCCGGTTTGCTTGCAAAACGCATCAAAATCGGCTCCGGCATGTGGATCGGTCGTGATCACGCGCAATATTTGTCCTGACTCCATGCCGGCAAGTGCTTTTTTAGCCCGAAGAATGGGCAGTGGGCATTTAAGTCCGCTGGCATCGACGGTGTGATCAGGTTGCGGAAGTTCGGGGGCATCAGTTTGCATCATTCGTCCTTAAGGCGTTGTAAGACCCAGTCGTTGACGCTGTCTAGCGCCGTTGGCAGTGCCGCCACATCCGAACCGCCCCCCATAGCCATGTCGGGCCTGCCGCCCCCTTTTCCATTGATTTGCCCCGCAACCATGCCGATCAGTTCGCCGGCCTTAATGTGCGAGGTGAGATCGGGGGTGACTCCGGCCACAAGGCTGACACGGTTGTCCCGTACGCTGGCCAGCATGACAACTGCACTTTTCAGGGATGCCTTGGCCTGGTCGGCCATGTTACGCAGCCCCTTGGGCTCAAGCCCCTCGGGTGCGGCCACCAATAGCTTTGCGCCATTAGGCAACGCAACGGCCTGATCGACCAACGTGTTGCCCGCGGCGGAAGCGAGTTTGTCTCGTAGCCGGTTACGCTCACGTTCGGTATCACGCAATTGCTCCTGCAACGCCTGAATCCTGTCGGACAAGTCCGACGGCACGGTTTTCAGCAAGCCTGCGGCCTGATGCAATGCGCCATCGATCTGGCGGGACCACTGCAATGCGTTGTCACCGGTTATGGCTTCTACCCGGCGAATGCCTGCAGCAACCCCACCTTCGTTCACAATTTTAAAGGGTCCGATGTCGCCTGTTCTGGACACGTGCGTTCCGCCACAAAGCTCGCGGGATGTTCCGATATCAAGCACACGGACGGTGTCGCCGTATTTTTCCCCGAACAGGGCCATTACCCCGGAGTCAATAGCTTCCTGGTATGGCATATGACGCGTACCCACGGCCTCGTTGGCCAGGATTTCGGCATTGACAATGTCTTCGACCGCAGCAATTTGCGCGGCCGTCAGGGGTGCATCGTGCGCAAAGTCAAAACGCGTTTTATCCGGGTCAACCAGTGAACCACGCTGCTGAACGTGATCGCCAAGCACCTCGCGCAGCGCTTTATGCATCAGGTGGGTGGCGGAGTGGTTGCGGATGGTCGCGGTGCGCCGCGCTGCATCGACCCGGGCTGTGAGCTGGTCGCCCACCGAGAGGGTGCCATCTTGCAACTGGCCGTGATGGCCATATACATCAGGCTGGATGGCTTGGGTATCGACTACATCAAACTGTTTGTCCTGACCAACCAGTTCACCTGCATCGCCTACCTGACCACCGGATTCAGCGTAAAAAGGCGTGGCGTCAAGCACCACAACACCGGACTGGCCCGCCTGCAGCTGGTCAACAGCAGTGTCTTCATGATAGAGCGCCGTGACTGTCCCGACAGTTTCAAGATAGTCATACCCTTCAAAGCGGGTCGGCTCACCGTGATAGGTCAGACCAGCTGCGCCTTTGAACTTACCCGCTGCCCTGGCCTGCTCGCGCTGGCGCTGCATGGCTGCATCAAAGCCTTCCAGGTCGACGTGTACGTTGCGTTCGCGACAGATATCAGCGGTCAGGTCGACGGGAAAGCCGTAGGTATCGTATAGCGTGAACAGGGTTTTCCCATCCAGCGTACCTCCCGCTTCAACGTCCTGGAGGGCACCTTCAAGGATTTTCATGCCGTGTTCAAGCGTGGTGCTAAAACGCTCCTCTTCCTGGCGCAGAACGGTGGCAATACGATCCTGTTGTTCGATGAGTTCAGGATACGCCTGCCCCATCTGTGCAACCAGGTCTGGGACCAGGCGATGAAAGAAGGGTGTTTTTTGGCCAAGTTTATGGCCATGTCGCAGCGCGCGCCTGATGATACGGCGCAACACGTAGCCGCGCCCTTCATTACCAGGAATCACACCATCAATGACAAGAAAGCTACAGGCACGGATGTGATCAGCAATGACTTTGAGCGAATCGTTGGCCAGATCTGTACAGCCTGTTTCGCGGGCGGCTGCCTGGATGAGCGCCTCAAAAAGGTCAATCTGGTAGTTGGAATTGACATGCTGCAATACAGCCGCCATCCGCTCTAGCCCCATACCCGTATCGACACAGGGCCTGGGAAGCGGATGCATGACGCCCTCGGCATCCCGGTCAAACTGCATGAACACCAGGTTCCAGATTTCGATGTAGCGATCCCCGTCCTCTTCCGGCGAGCCCGGAGGCCCGCCCCAGATTTCCGGCCCATGATCATAAAAAACTTCGGAACACGGGCCGCAGGGCCCGGTTTCGGCCATTTGCCAGAAATTGTCCGACGAGTACCGCCCTCCTTCGTCATCCCCAATCCGAATGATGCGCTCGGCCGGCACCCCGATTTCGTCTGCCCAGATATGCCAAGCCTCGTCATCTTCGTGGTAGACCGTGACCCAGAGCCGCTCGGCCGGCAAACCGTAGGTGCCGGTCAATAACTCCCATGCATAGGTAATGGCTTCGCGCTTGAAGTAGTCACCAAAGCTGAAGTTGCCCAGCATTTCAAAAAAGGTATGGTGGCGAGCCGTGTACCCAACATTTTCAAGATCGTTATGCTTACCGCCTGCACGGACGCAGCGTTGCGATGACACCGCGCGCTTGTATGGGCGGGTCTCCCGGCCGGGAAACACGTCCTTGAACTGGACCATGCCTGCGTTGGTAAACAGCAGGCTGGGATCGTTGGCAGGAACCAGCGACGCCGACGGCACAACCTGATGTCCACGCGACTCAAAAAATGATAAGAATTCTTGACGTATTTCAGACGTTTTCATTGCAAACTGAAAAGGATGGAAAGGGCAACCACTGATTATAGAGGTAGCAGGGAAAAGACGTTATCGTGACGCAATCGCCCTTGCGGAAATTGTTATTGGACTGGTGCAGTAAGCTGCTGAATAAGCTGCGCAACAATGGACACAGCGATCACGGCAGGCCGTTTGTCGGATGTCGCCATCAGGCCCACGGGGCACACGACCCGGTCCGCCAACTGCCGGCCATGGCGCCTTCGTAGCTGCGAATGGAACCGCGCCTGTTTGGTACGCGAACCGATCAGACCAAGGAAACGGAATGGCTTATGTCTGAATATGGCATCAATTAGCGCTAGATCAAGGGAATGACTATGTGTCATGATCAGCCACAAGGCCTGTTCCGGCATGTCAGGCACCTCATCCTGGTCCCCTTGCACAACCGTGACATAGGCAGGAATATCTGGTGGCCAACAATCCTGGCGAGGATCCAGCCACACGACGTGCACGGGCAGATTCGACAGTAGCCGGACAACCGCCGTACCCACATGCCCCGCACCACACACCACAATGGTGTCCGTATCGGGTTCCCAGACATCGTTTAGCCGGCCTGTGCGGGAGTCGAAATAAGGCGTGACGGCTTCGGAACTGTACGCTGAAAAAACCCATGCAGGAGAGACGTCATGAGCCGGCAACTGGCTGGACAATGCATCGCTTTGATCCGCTATAGCCGGTAGCGTGAAAGAGCGTGATGCCACGTTGCCGGCGTTTAGGCCTGCACCAAGCTCTGTCAGCCGGCCAAGCTCGTCATACTGCAAGCGTTCGAACATGAGCCAGACAGCGCCGCCACAGCACTGCCCCAGAGCGGGACCCAATGGGTACCGCAGCCATCCCGCTACATAGAGGCCCGCATGGTCCGTCCGGGCCAGCAATGCCCGCGCATCCGCCGTGGCGCGCCACTCCAGATGGCCGCCACCAATGGTTCCGACAGTCTTGTCGGGGCCCACCCACATTCGTGCGCCAGCATCCCGGGGCGCCGACCCTTGTGTCGCGATCACCGAAACCAGCACCTGTGGCTGCCTAGTTTGCAGTGCATCGCACAGCGCGGGCAACCACTGCGTGACAGGCGTATCAAGATAAGCGCACATTGCCTGCCGCAGGCTGTGGGTGCCTGTTCTGCGCAAGAATGGGCACACCGTATGCCGGTGCGCCACTTTCAGGCCGGACGTCTTCAATGGCCCTAAGAATATTTTCAGGGGTGGCAGGTGCGATCAGATTGGGCAAACAGCCATCATCACCACAGGCTGCCACCGCATCGCGTATAGCCAGAAAGACGGAAATGGCGGTAGGCAATGGCGGCTCGCCCGTTGCCTTGGACCGGTATAGATTGGGCTCGACGTTGACGTTATCGTAGAACGCCACATTGAGCTGGGCGGGACAATCGGTCACTGAAGGGATTTTGTACGTTGATGGCGCATGCGTCATGAGACGCCCGGCCTCATTCCAGTACAATTCTTCAGATGTGAGCCAGCCAAGCCCCTGAATGAACCCTCCCTCAATTTGCCCCAGGTCGACCGCCGGATTCAGTGACCGTCCTGCATCAAACAAAATATCGGCTCGCAGCAAACGGGATTCGCCGGTTAACGTGTCAATCACGACTTCCGAGCATGCGGCCGCATAGACAAAATAGTAAAAAGGCCGTCCCGTAAGGGTACGAAAATCATAATGAATGTCTGGGGTGCGATAAAACCCGGAAGCCCACAGGGGAACACGATCCCGCCACGCCTCTTGCACGAATTCGGCAAACGCCACAGGCGGATGCAGGCCGCAGTGGACACGACCATCCTGAAACCGCACGTCTTCACTTTTACACCCATAACGTTCTGCAGCAAAATCAGCCAGGCCCGCTTTGATCTTCAGGACGGCGTCTCGGGCAGCCATACCGTTAAGATCACTGCCAGTAGACGCGGCCGTAGCCGATGTGTTGGCTACTTTTGACGTATCGGTCGCAGACACCCGCACAGCGCTAATCTCGAGCCCCAGCTCGTGTGCGACCACCTGGGCCACTTTGGTGTGCAGCCCCTGCCCCAT
>DAHVSI010000053.1 GCA_027324645.1 Castellaniella sp.
CGCGAGTTTTTAAGCAGTTTGATGATGTCGTCACGAACCTTGGTCGGCTCGGCATCAGGGGGGAACTCCATCATCAGGTTGCCCAGCGGGTCAATGATCCACATGGGCTGTTCTTCCTGCTCATACCACGGCCCATCCTGATCGTCCATGGTGTTATGCGTCAGAAAACCATCCAGATCGCTGGCGTTGGTACGCCACATGTGGGTGCCCTGGTAAGCCTCAAGAATCGTGGGATCAATCTTGTCCTCGTCAAGCACAAACCACACGCGGGCGAGCCTCTCGACATCTTTACCCTGGCTGGCGTGTGAGTTACGCAGAATAAAAAGACGACGCACACAGGACTCGGAACAGTCGCTGGGACCCGCTGTCACCAGCAGCCATTTTCCGTGCAAAGACTCAAGGTCGACGGCATCACCATCCATGTCTTGCAGTGGCAGTGCATTCGCGTCAGGAACAGGACGCTGTGGTTCGACCAGGGTGCCGTAATTGATTCCGCCCTCGGGTCGAATGCCCAGCGCGGGCACGTAATAAGCCAGAACTGCCAGAATGACAGGTGCCACGGTGATCACCACGATCCAGATCATGGGCGAGATACTGCGCTTGCCATTGGCACCATTGGTCGCTGTGGTCTGATCGGTCTTTGAAGAAGAGCTCACTTGCAAATCCTTGAATTCCAGCAAAATTTATCGTCTAAACAGGCGCCAGACCAAGACTAACCAGGCGCCCATGGCTATGGCAAAAAAAGAAAACCACTGTAAGGCATAGCCCTTATTGGTTGCCGAGTCCATGGAAGGGCGTTCCCACTCTTGCACCAGCCCCGCGTGGGCGCCGTCTTCCTGTGCCAGTACGGTTGGCAGAAAATGCAGGTCCGTCGCTTGGGCGTAATCCTTGAGGTCGAGGTTTTGCACTGCAATAGGTGAAGCACGCGTATCGTCAATATGGCCGGGTAGCTCTGAGACGTCACCGGTGCCCCAGGACCATAACTCAAACACGCGCGGTATGTGTGGAAACAGTTCGCCTTTGACAGTCGCGGTAGCGTCCTCGGGCGCGAGGCGTTCGCCCAGCGCGTTGTCCAGCACCGGTGCCCCGCCTTCGTTTGTGTGGACGGCGTCATCACGGGATAGCCATCCCCGCAACACCATGACAGCGGTGTCGTCGGCCAGACGTAACGGTGTTGCTACCCAGTAACCAGGCGTCCCCTGATGATTGCGGTTTTCAAGCAAAATGGTATAGCGGTGCATCCACTGGCCCGTTGCTTTGGCTTTGTGCCAGGGTTGTAGCGATTGTGCCGTGCTGTTAGCGTGTAGTGTTTGTGTAGGTGCGTCGGCAGCGGCTGCCACTTCGTCAGCCAATGCCTCGCGTTGTGCTGCCCGATCAAGCTGCCAGAAACCTGCTTTGGCAAACAGCCCTGCCAGGATGATCAGACCGATAAGCGCGAACCATGTGCGAAAATTAAGATGCGTGCGCGCCATGTCTGTAAAATTCCCCTTTTAACGGAGGCCGCAATGCGCTGGATAGTCCTATTGGCATTTGCTGGTATTTTGAGCAGCCTGGGTTCTGCCCTGGTTTACCTGATGCGTGACAAGGGCGGTACCAACCGCACCGTTTACGCACTGACCGTCCGTATCGGGCTGTCGATTCTGCTGTTCCTGTTTGTTTTATTTTCGTACCGCATGGGCTGGATAGAAACATCCGGCGTCAACTTCTATCGGTCCTGAGCCAGGCTTGCCAACCATGTAATAACTAGTCGGGCAGGGACCGGGGCCAGTTATGCAGACAGAATAGGCCAGCCTGATGCAAAAACTGGCGGGTGCATGGCAAGCTACGCCCACCCGCCAATACGTTGGTTAGTTGCCTGGTATCAGAACCAGTAAACAAACAGATATAACCCCAGCCAGACAACGTCAACAAAGTGCCAATACCATGCCGCACCCTCAAAGCCAAAATGATGGTCGGCAGTGAAGTGCCCACGTATCAGTCGGATCAGGATCACGGTCAGGAATACCGAGCCAAGAATGACGTGGAAACCATGGAAGCCGGTGAGCATGTAGAAAATGGACCCGAATGCACCAGAGTCGAACCGGAGATTGAGGTCAGCATAGGCATGCATGTACTCGTAGCTTTGGCAGCCTACAAACGTGAAGCCCAGAATAACTGTGACGGCTAGCCAGAAGATGGCAGGGCCGCGCTTGCTGGCACGCAGGGCGTGATGCGCAATGGTCAGCGTTAAGCCTGATGTAAGCAGCAGCGCCGTATTGATTGTGGGCAGCCAGAAGGGACCAACGGTTTTGAAAGTGTCGACCACACCGGCTGGACCAAAGTTGGGCCACGTTCCTGAGAAATCAGGCCACAGGAGGTTTTGGTGATCCAGGTCGGCCAGGAATGGCGTCGTCACCGAGCGCATGTACCACAGCGTAAAAAAGAACGCCGAAAAGAACATGACCTCTGAAAAAATAAACCAGGCCATGCTCCAGCGATAGGCTGAATCGACACGTTTGCTGTTCAGGCCAACTTCTGATTCCCGGATGGCTTCGCCAAACCAGGAGTACAGGGAGGCCAGCAAACACGCTACCCCGGTTAAAAACAGGATGTAGCCGGTTGTGTAATGGTTGATCCAGAGCGCGGCGCCCAACAAGGTCATCAATAGTGATGCACTGGTCCGTATAGGGTGTGGCGAGATGTCCGGCACGTAGTAGTACGGTGCCTCCTTGCGGACTCCCTGATTAGCACTCATGGTCTTCTCCTGCGGTGTTATCGAATTATTTGCGTCGGCTGGCTGTTGTGTTAGCTCATGCTGGACACTAGCCAGTTGGCGAGGGCTACCAGCCCCACTACCAGAACAATGGCGGCCAGAATGCCAGCAATGATCAGGTGGATGGGATTGAGCGTTGCCATGTCAAGATGATGACCCTTGCCTTTGCGTACCCCAAACAGACCCCAGGCTACCGCCTTGAGGGTCTGTAGAAAATTTAGCTTGCGACGGGACAGTTCCCGGATATCGTCATTCATACTGCTTGATACTTGGCCCTAAAGTAGCCGTATGGAATAAGTAGCTGCCTGTTTAGGTGCCGAGTGACCCCCCGCGCCAGAACGCCCAAGCCATGATGGCGATGACAATGATGACCAGTACGATGGCTGTCTTGCGATTCTTGCGGCGTTGTTCGGGGGTCATAACGGCAGCACTGACTCCTGTTACTTAACTTCAGGTGGTGTTTCGAATGTGTGGTGTGGTGCAGGGGAAGGAACAGTCCATTCCAGTCCTTCTGCGCCTTCCCATGGTTTGGCGGGAGCCGGCTCACCGTGGCCGCGCCAGGCCCGTACTGCCAGGTACAGGAAGACCAGCTGCGACAGACCAAACCACAGTGCGCCAATGGATGCGATTTGGTTGAAGTTGGTGAACTGCGCCGCGTAATCGGCATAACGGCGCGGCATACCTGCCAAGCCCAGGAAATGCATGGGGAAAAACGTAATGTTGAACGAAATCATGCTGTTCCAGAAGTGGATTTTACCCAGCCGTTCGTTGTACATGCGGCCTGTCCATTTGGGCAGCCAGTAGTAGGCGCCGGCGTACATGCCAAACAGCGAGCCAGCTACCATGACGTAATGGAAGTGCGCGATGATGTAGTACGTATCGTGCACGGCGATATCTACCGGGGCGATCGCGACGATAAGGCCCGTGAAACCGCCAATCACGAACACCCACATGAAGCCCGCCCCAAACAGCATGGGCGTTTCGAAAGTAAGGGAGCCGCGCCACATGGTAGCCACCCAGTTAAATACCTTGACCCCTGTGGGGATGGCAATAAGCATGGTGGCATACATAAAGTACAGCTGGCCGGTAACTGGCATGCCAGTCGCGAACATGTGGTGCGCCCAGACCAGGAACGACAGGATGGCAATAGCGGCCGTGGCGTAAACCATGGATGCGTAGCCAAACAGGCGTTTACGGGAAAAGGCCGGTATGACTGCCGAGATAATGCCAAAGGCCGGCAGAATCATGACATAGACCTCTGGGTGGCCAAAGAACCAGAACACGTGCTGGTACAGAACCGGGTCGCCCCCTGCGGCGGCGTTAAAGAAGGTCGTGCCAAAGTGCCGGTCTGTGAGGAGCATGGTGACCGCAGCTGCCAGAACCGGCATGATCGCCAGCAGCAGGTAGGCCGTGATCAGCCACGTCCAGGGGAACAGGGGCATTTTCATCAGGGTCATGCCGGGTGCCCGCATATTAAGCACGGTGACAATGATGTTGATGGCGCCCATGATGGACGATGCACCCAGAATATGGACCGCGAAAATGGTGAAGTCCATGCCCGGACCCATTTGCAGCGACAGCGGTGCGTACATGGTCCAGCCAGCGGCGTTAGCGCCACCCGGCACGAAGAACGAAACCGTAAATAGCGTGGCACCAATGGGCAGTAGCCAGAAACTGAGGTTGTTCATGCGGGCAAATGCCATGTCGGACGCCCCAATTTGCAATGGGATCATCCAGTTGGCAAAGCCGACGAAGGCGGGCATGATAGACCCGAAAATCATGATCAGGCCGTGCATGGTGGTGAACTGGTTGAACAGTTCGGGCCTGAAAAACTGCAGCCCTGGCGAGAACAGCTCAAGGCGCACCAGTAAGGCAAGCACCCCTCCTTCGAGCAGCATAATGAAGGAGAACAGCAGGTACATCGTACCGATGTCTTTGTGGTTGGTAGCGAATAACCAGCGACGCCAACCGGACGGCCTATCGTGATGGCCTTCGCTCGCTGGGATGTGATCGGCAGTAACGCTGCTCATGATGTGTACTCCTTCCTGCTGGCTAGCCGGCTTGCGGCATGCCGGACAATACTTGTCAGATCGTTATCGTTATCGTAGAGCCTGTTCATCGTTGCTCCTGAACATCGGTAGGTTGCACGACGGGGTCTTCACCTTTGCCATCGTTGCTCCAGGCTTGACGGGTATAGGTAATGACGGATGCAATTTCCACGTCATTGAGCTGATCGCGGAACGCCGCCATTGCTGTGCCGGGGTGGCCGTTAAGTACCGTCAGAATCTGTTCTTTCATGGGAGCCAGAACATAGTCTTCGTCGCCATCCAGGGCGGGGAAGGTGCCTTCGACACCCTGTCCGTCTGCCTGGTGACAGGCAACGCAATTGTCAGCATAGACCTTTTCACCGCGTGCGACCAGTTCTTCGGTGTCCCATTCTTTGTCCGGATCGTCTTCGGCGCCGGCGACGTCATCTTGCTGGTCTGCCGCCCATTCTTCGTATTCTTCCTGGGATACGACTTTTACAGCGATAGGCATGAACGCGTGGTCCTTGCCGCAGAGCTCGGCGCACTGACCCCGGAATGTACCGGTCTCTTCAGCCCGGAACCAGGTGTCGCGCAATACGCCGGGCATGGCGTCTTGTTTGACGCCAAAGTGCGGAACCATCCAGGCGTGGATGACGTCGTTAGAGGTAAGTACGATGCGTACTTTTTTGTCTACCGGCACGACCAGGGGCTTGTCGACATCCATGAGATACAGGTTGTCGCGCTCGGCGCGGCCCTCTATCTGGTCTCTGGGAGTGGCCAGATTGGACAAGAAGTTGACGCCCTTGGCGGGCCCGTCAACGTATTCGTAGCCCCATTTCCACTGATAGCCCGTTACCTTGACCGTGAGGTCAGCGCTAGTGGTGTCTTTCATGGCCACCACGGTGCGGGTGGCGGGTAACGCCATGGCAATGACGATGATGAAAGGAATGACGGTCCAGGCGATTTCAACGCCCAGGTGTTCGTCGAACCGGGCCGGAACGGGGTTGCGTGACTTGCGATGATTAATGATGGAATACACCATCGTGCCGAAGACGATGACGAAAATTGTGGCGCAGACGATGAGCAGCATCCAGTGCAGCCATTCGATGTCGCGGGCAATTTCCGTCACCCCCTTGGGAAGATTCAGCTGGTTGACCCGCGGACCTCCCGGCATGTCTTCTACTTTTGCACTGACTAGTCCCGTCCAAAGCAACGTTGCCGTGCCCAAAAACCCTCTCAACGTCTTCATGCTGACCTCTTTTTATGATGCGTGTTGCCGCAAACTTGACAATAATCAAGCTAGCGTGACGATGAACGCGGCAAACCGCCCAAATTGTCAAACGGCAGGCTTAATATATAAGTACAGTGGGTGATTGCCTGCTCTAATTACATCCTACCGGACGATTATAGCGAACCAGCCAGCCTTGTGTAGCCAATTTATACGTAACGACATGGGCATTCAAAACAAAAACCTGTGCCGGGGTCTGTATGCGTTACCGGCGTGCACTACAATGCCCCAATGAAAAAGCCCCTGTTACCAGTGACTTCCAGGGTATTGGCAGCCCGAAGGACACACATTAATCAAGCCATACAACAGTTGCCTCCGCTGGGCGCGCGCCCCCTGACTATTGAAGGGCGTGTCGCTGGCTGGGTCACTTCCCGCGTTATTGAACATATCGGTCATCTTGACGGTGTCAGTGTTGACGATGAAGCTGTACACGTTGTTCCAGACACGGCTAATCACCGTTCGTTGCAAGAGGTTATCGACATGCTTGCACACACGCTAAAAGAAGCTGGGTGCCTGCGGGGTTGGCGTAACGAGCAGTTGGACGTGATTGGTGAAGGCCGCGTGCTTGGCACAATTGAACGTGCAGCCATGCGGCCGTTGGGTCTGCTCACTACCGCTGTGCACCTGAATGCGTGGTCTGCTGACGGTGGCATATGGGTGGCGAAGCGCTCCGACACGAAAACAACAGATCCAAGTATGTGGGACACGCTGGTTGGTGGTTTGGTCAGCGCGGGCGAGGCGGCTGACGTATCCCTGTTGCGGGAAAGTCAGGAAGAAGCCGGGCTGGACCCAGCCGATCTGCATGAGCGCACGGCCATACGGACCATTGTGCGGATGCACAGAAAAGTTCCGGAGGGCTACCAGGTAGAAAATATCCTCGTGTCCGATTGCGTTCTGGCCGACGATGTGGTGCAAGCCAACCAGGATGGCGAGGTCAGCCAGATCGAGAACATTGATTTGTCCACGCTATGGCAATGGCTTGAAGATGGCAAATTCACGCACGAAGCTGAGCTTGTCATTCTTGACAGTTTGCAGAACCGTTTAATGGACGCCCCCGCCGGTTCAGTTTAAGCTACCCACTATTGCCGCTTGTCTGCAACAGAAAAGGAGGCTTTATGGCTACGCGTCACTCCAATCCATTCGTATTGCCAGGGCTTGGTCAATCCGGCGAAGCCGCACAAAACCCATTATTGGCCAGCATGGAAATGATGCGTACAGCCTGGGAAGGGCTCGCCAAGGCTGGCGGGTTTGATCAGGCTGTGCAGTCCGCTACATCATCCGGGGACGATATCGAGCGCCGTATCGCCGACTTGCGTGTAGTCGAGCACTGGCTGCAAATGAATCTTTCCATGTTGGCCAGCACAATCCAGGCGCTCGAAGTACAACGCTCCACCATTTCCACACTTAATACATTTTTTGCTTCGGCCGCACGTGGCCAGCCCAATATGCCCGCACCGTGGGCGGCTGGGTTTGGCGGCACACAGGCCGGGCAATCGTCTGCGGGAGCAGAAGCGCCAGCCGATAGCAGCGGTTTGTTTGGCGCACCGCTGGCCGGTCAGGCTGGTGATACCCAGGGCGATGCCTCGGTCCAGGAAGCGGCTGAGCGTGCCCAGGATGCCATGCAGGGCTGGTGGAATGTGCTTCAAGCCCAGTTCGACAACATTGCCGAAGCCACGGCAGCGTCGCTCAAAAGCGCTGAGTCCATGCAGCAGTCTGCCGCCGCAGCCGCCCAGCCGTCGTCTGCCGGATCGTCTGCTGCTGGCAAAGCAACGGGCAAAACTGCTGCACGCAAGGCAACAGCCAAAAAGGCAACCAAAAAAACAGCAGCTAAAAAGACCGCCGCTAAAAAGTCGGCCAGCAAGTCCTCCCCATCAAAAGGCGCCTGAATCTGTCTGTCTTAGCCAACTCATCACGTACTATGCTTAATGTCGTTATTCTTGCAGCCGGACTGGGCAAACGCATGCAGTCCGGCCTGCCCAAAGTTTTGCATCCTATTGCCGGCCAACCCATGCTGGCACACATTGTCAGCACCGCACGCCAGCTGCAGCCAGAAAAAATCATCGTGGTGGTCGGCCATGGCGCCGAACAGGTGCAACAGACGTTTGCAGACAGCTCTGACCTGACGTTTGTGGTGCAGCAACCCCAGCTTGGTACGGGGCACGCTGTCCAGCAGGCGGTTCCCCACCTTGCGCGGGGGGACGACAGCCAAACACTGGTCCTGTACGGTGACGTGCCCATGGTGCAACCCAAGACCCTGGACGGTTTGCTCAAGGCTAACAGGCAGGGCCTGGCCGTTCTCACAGAAGTGCTGGCTGATCCGGCTGGCTATGGCCGCATCACCCGCGATGCCCAGCAGAATGTGACCGGCATCGTCGAAGACCGCGACGCCACACCCGCGCAGCGCGCCATCACTGAAGTCAACACCGGCATGTTGGCGGCAACAACCCAGCAGCTTACCGGCTGGCTGGATCAGCTGGATAATCACAACGCCCAAAACGAATACTATCTGACGGACGTCGTGGCGCTGGCTGTAAAGGATAGTGTGCAGGTCAGCGCGGCCCAGCCGCAGGCTGCTTGGGAAACCATGGGCGTTAACAGCCGGCTTCAGCAGTCTGCACTAGAGCGTGCCTGGCAGCGAAAACAGGCGCATGACCTGATGGCTCAGGGGGTAACCATGGCTGACCCCGAACGCTTTGATCTGCGGGGCACCTTGTCCTGCGGACGTGATGTGTTTATAGATGTGGGTTGTGTGTTTGAAGGCGATGTCCAGCTGGGTGACGGGGTGCACGTTGGTCCCCATACGGTGCTGCGCGATGTGACTGTGGCGGCGGAGGCAACCGTCCATCCTTTCAGCCACCTTGACGGCGCACAGGTGGGTGCGGCCGCTAGCGTCGGGCCGTACGCCCGGCTGCGGCCTGGAACTCGTCTGGGCGAGCGCGTTCAGGTGGGCAACTTTGTGGAAGTCAAAAACAGCAGCCTGGGTGCCGATTCCAAGTCCAGTCATTTGGCCTATGTGGGTGACGCGACGGTCGGCGAGCGTGTCAATATTGGTGCCGGGACCATTACCTGCAACTATGACGGTGCCAACAAGTACCAGACCATCATTGGTGACGATGCCTTCATTGGCTCGGATACTCAACTGGTGGCGCCGGTCACCATTGAGCAGGGGGCCACGATCGGTGCGGGCACGACACTCACAAAAGACGCCCCGGAAGGCCGGCTCACGCTATCACGCACCGAGCAAAAAACAATTTTTGGCTGGACTCGCCCACGGCGCA
>DAHVSI010000192.1 GCA_027324645.1 Castellaniella sp.
CGTGGCCGTCCTATCGTCAACATGTTCCCGCTGGCAGAAGGCGAGCGCATCACCGCAGTCCTGCCGGTACACGAATTTACCGACCAGGCGTTTGTCTTTATGGCCACGTCGCGCGGCACGGTCAAGAAAACACGCCTGTCCGACTTCTCCAACCCGCGGCGTACCGGTATTATTGCTGTCGGGCTGGACGAGGGCGACTACCTTATCGGCGTCGATATCACCAATGGCAGCCACGATGTCATGCTGTTCTCGGATGATGGCAAGGCGGTGCGCTTTGACGAGGGCGATGTCCGGCCCATGGGCAGGGCAGCGCGTGGCGTGCGGGGCATGCGTCTGGAAGATGACCAGAACGTGATTGCCATGATTGTGGCCAAAGATGAAACCCTAAGCGTCTTGACGGCGACCGAGCATGGCTATGGCAAGCGCACTTCTATTGCCGAATACAGCCGCTACAGCCGGGGGACCAAGGGCATCATTGCCATCCAGACCACCGAACGCAACGGCAAGGTGGTGGGGGCGGTGCTGGTGTCGCCGTCTGACGAGATCATGCTTATTACCAACAACGGTGTGCTGGTGCGTACTCGTGTGTCCGAGGTCCGCGAAATGGGCCGTGCCACGCAGGGCGTCACGCTTATCAATGTTGATGACGGCAGTATGCTGTCCGGCGTGCGCCGTGTGGCAGAAACGGATGTCGACGAGGTTGTTCTGGCCGACGAGATTGATGGTACCGAGCCGGACGAAGGCGCAGAATCGGAAAATGGCGACCAATCCGGCAACGAGCAGGCGCCCGATAGCGGAGACGAAGCATGACGACCCGGCCATGGAATTTTTCTGCCGGCCCGGCTGTGTTGCCGGCGTCGGTGTTGGAGCAGGCTGCAGAGCAAATGCTGGACTGGCAGGGCAGTGGCATGTCAGTGATGGAAATGAGCCACCGCGGGCCCGAATTTACCCAGATCGCCACCGAGGCCGAGCAGGACTTGCGCAAGTTGCTGGCTGTGCCAGATGACTTTGCAGTGCTGTTCATGCAAGGGGGTGCCACGGCGCAAAACGCCATTGTGCCGCTCAACCTGGTCAACCGTCAGGGCGCCGGCAAGGCCGATTACGTGCTGTCGGGTCGCTGGTCGGTTAAATCCCACGCCGAAGCGCAGCGCTATGGTGACATGGCAGTGGCCGCTTCCAGTGGCGAGCCGCATACGGTCAATGGCAACGAGCAGCCTGCCTGGACCTGGTTTCCCCAGGCCGATACCTGGCAGGTGCGTCCCGATGCGGCCTATCTGCACGTGTGCAGTAATGAAACCGTTGGAGGCGTTGAATGGGCCGACTGGCCCGCCATGGCGGACGTGGGCGCACCCGATGTACCGCTGGTGGTCGATGCCTCGTCCCAGTTTTTGTCGCGCCCGGTCGATTTTGATCGTATTGGCATGCTGTATGCCGGCGCACAAAAAAACGCCGGGCCGGCCGGCGTTACTGTTGTGCTGATTCGCCGCGATCTGCTGGGCCATGCCTTGCCAGTATGCCCACCGGCATTCGATTACGCCACGGTGGCCAAGGCAGGGTCCATGTTCAATACTCCACCCACCTACGCCATCTACATCATGGGGCTGGTGTTCAAGTGGCTGCTTGAACAGGGCGGGGTGGCCGCGATTGAACAACGCAATATTGCCAAGGCGGCCACGCTGTATGGCTATCTGGACAGCACCAGTTTTTATCGCAGTACGGTCGCACCCGTCTATCGCTCGCGCATGAATGCACCCTTTGTGCTGGCTGATCCGGCGCTGGACGCTACATTTCTGGAAGAGGCCGACCAAGCCGGACTGCTGCAGCTAAAAGGCCATAAAAGCGTGGGGGGGATGCGGGCCTCTATCTATAACGCCATGCCCATGGAAGGGGTACAGGCGCTGGTCAGTTTTCTGAAGGATTTTGAGCAACGCCATGGCTGACACGCTTTCCAAGCGCCTGCAACCCCTGCGGGAGCGCATTGATCACATTGACCGCCAAATTCTGGACCTGCTAAACGAACGGGCACGAACTGCCCAGCAGGTGGGCGATGTCAAAAAAGACTTCAACGTAGATGAAGACATTCTCAAGCCAGAGCGTGAGGCCATGATTCTGCGGCGCCTGCAGTCACTCAATCAGGGGCCGTTTACCGATCAGGCCATTGCATCGGTGTGGAATGAAATCATTTCCACCTGTCGCGGGCTGGAAGAAGTGCCTGTTGTTGCCTGTCTGGGGCCGGTCGGGTCGTTCTCTGAGCAGGCAGTGTTTGAACAGTTTGGCCACTTCATCGAGCCACTGTATTGCGATTCGTTTGACGAGGTGTTTCAGGTGGTGGAAGCCGGGCGTGCCCAGGTGGGCGTGGTGCCGGTTGAAAACTCCACTGAAGGGGCAGTCAACCGCACGCTTGATCTGCTGTTGAATTCCTCCCTTAAGGTGCTGGGCGAGCGGTCTGTCAGAATCCACCACGATTTGCTAACCCAGTCCGGCACCATGGACGGTGTGCAGCGTATTCTGGGTCACCCTCAGGCGCTGGCACAGTGTCGCGACTGGCTGACACGCCATTATCCCGGCATGCCGCTTGACCCTGCATCCAGCAATGCTGACGCGGCACGCCAGGCAGCGGCCAACGGCCAGCTGGCAGCCATAGCAGGGCAGGCGGCTGCGGATGCCTGGGCGCTATCTGCCGTGGCGTCGGGCATTCAGGACGATCCGCAAAATCGTACCCGTTTTCTGGTTGTTGGTGACATGCAAACTCTGCCCAGTGGCAGTGACAAAACCAGTCTGATCCTGGCTGTGCCAAATCGTGCCGGAGCCGTGCACGACATGATCGCGCCGCTTGCCAAGCACGATGTCTCTATGTCTCGGCTTGAGTCCCGGCCGGCACGCACAGGGCAGTGGGAATACTATTTTTACGTTGATCTGCTGGGCCACATCAGTGATCCGGCCGTTGCCGGGGCGCTTGACGAGCTCAAGCAGCAGGTCGCTTTCTTCAAGGTGCTGGGTTCGTACCCCCGGCAATAACGTGGGCAGCGTCTCAATGAACCAAACCAATCACCGCACGTCGCCAATAGGCCAGCCCGAGCAGCAGCCGTTTCGTGCGCCGTCCTATATTGAAGCCATCGCGCCCTATCAGGCGGGCAAGCCCATCAGCGAGTTGGCACGTGAGTTCGGGCTCGATCCCGATTCCATCATCAAGCTGGCTTCCAACGAAAATCCGCTGGGCATACCCGATTCCGCACGTCAGGCCATGGCCGACATTCTTGACGGGCTGGGGCGCTATCCCGACCCCAACGGCTTTGAACTGAAGGCCGCGCTGGCCGCCCGTTACCGGGTGCCATCCGCCTGGATTACGCTGGGCAACGGTTCTAATGACCTGCTTGAGCTGGCCTCGATGGCCTTGCTTGGACCTGGCGACGGCGTCGTGTATTCCCAGTACGCGTTTACCGTGTACCACCTGGCAACGCAGGCGCGCGGCGCACGCCACATTGTGGTGCCCGCGCACGAATATGGCCACGATCTGGACGCCATGTTCCAGGCGATTGATACCGATACACGCCTGGTGTTTATTGCCAATCCAAATAATCCCACCGGGACCTTTTTGCCGGCTGACCGTATTGAGGCATTTCTTGATCGTGTGCAACGCACCCATGGCGAGCGGGTGACTGTGGTTCTGGACGAAGCCTACAATGAATACCTTGATCCAGACTTGCGCTTTGACAGCGCCAGCTGGGTGGGGCAGTTTGCCAACCTGATTGTGACGCGCACGTTCTCCAAGGCATATGGCCTGGCGGGGCTGCGTGTGGGGTTTGCGCTGGCCCAGCCGCGCCTGACCGATTTGCTCAATCGCGTGCGTCAGCCGTTTAACGTGAACAGTCTGGCCCAGGCAGCCGCCATTGCAGCGCTGGCCGATGCCGACTATCTACAGCAAAGCTACGAACTGAACCAGGAAGGCAAGGCACTGCTGGAACAGGCCTTCACCCAGCTGCAGCTGCCGTACGTACCCAGCTACGGTAACTTTGTCATGGTGCAGGTAGGCGAAGATGCGCCGCGCATCAACACCGAGCTGCTCCAGCGGGGCATTATAGTTCGGCCCATTGCCGGAGACGGCCTGCCGGAATGGCTGCGCATCACGGTGGGGCTGCCACACGAAAATCAGGCGTTCATTGACGCGCTGACGTCTATTCTGTCCTCATGACGGCCCATCGCCATCCTCCCGCTAAACAGGCCGGCCAGCCGGTTGTTGCCATAGTGGGGGTTGGCCTGATCGGCGGGTCGTTTGCAGCGGCATTGCGTGCATCCGGTGCCGCCGGGCGCATTATCGGCGTGGGCAGGCAGCCTGTCACGCTGGCACGGGCTCGCGAGCTTGGCCTGATTGATCAGGCCCAAACGCTGGGGCAGGCCATGCAAGAGGCTGACGTGGTCATGCTTGCCACGCCGGTTGGCGCCGTAGCCGGTTTGCTGGCCGCCATGTGTCCATCGCTGCGACCGGGCGTGATTATTACCGATGCCGGCAGTACCAAGCAAGACATCGTGCAGGCGGCCCGAGAGACCCTGGGCGACAAGTTCAGCCAGTTTGTGCCGGGCCACCCAATAGCCGGTGCCGAGCAAACGGGCCCCGAAGCTGCTACAGCCAGTCTGTACCATGAGCGCACGGTTATCGTGACGCCCGAAGCCGACACGGACCCCGAAGCGTTGGCGCGGGTGGTGGCCATGTGGGAAGGGTGCGGGGCGCGCGTCATGTCCATGTCTGCCGAGCGCCACGACCGAGTGCTGGCGTCAGTCAGCCATGTGCCCCATTTTTTGTCGTCCTCGTACATGTGGCAGGTGGCCATGGCCCCCGACTCGGACCAGCGTCTGGCTGTTGCCGGGACCGGCTTTCAGGACTTCACGCGCATAGCAGCCGGCTCTGCCGAGATGTGGCGCGATATTTTTCTGGCCAACCGCACGGCGGTGCTGGCGGAGCTTGACGAGGTGCGTCAGGCCATGGACCGCCTGGAACAGGCGTTACAGGCTGCTGACCATGCAGCTATTGATGATTTTCTTGAACGCGCCGCAGTGGCGCGGCGTTTTTGGGGTAGCAGGACCCGTCTTCCATGACTCAAGCTGTCACTTCTCTTGAATTGCCGCCGGCCAAACATGCTACGGGCAGCATGGTATTGCCCGGGTCAAAAAGTATTTCCAACCGTGCCTTGCTGCTGGCCGCGTTATCGCCCGGTCGCACGCAGCTTGATGGCCTGCTGGATGCGGATGACATTCGCGTCATGCTGGCTGCTCTGCGCCAATGCGGTATTGTCATTGACCATACGGGCCAGGAACAGGTCACGGTACAGGGCCAGAGCCCGTTTCCTCAGCCTGAGGGCGACTTGTTCATGGGTAACGCCGGCACCGCTATTCGTCCGCTTACCGCAGCACTGGCGCTCATGGACAGCAACATCACCCTGTCGGGCGTTCCGCGCATGCACGAACGTCCCATTGGTGACCTGGTCGACGCCTTGCGGTCGTTGGGTGCCCAAATCGATTATTTGCAAACGCCCGGGTATCCGCCCCTGCGCATTGGTAGCGGTCGGGTCAACGCCGGGCAGCCTGTTCGTGTACGTGGTGATGTCTCCAGCCAATTTTTAACGGCTCTGCTCATGGCAGCCCCCCTGGCAGCCGCCGACGGCGATGTGGTGATCCAGGTAGACGGGCAACTCATTTCTCGTCCCTACATTGACATCACCTGCAAGCTGATGGCGCAATTTGGGGTGACACCCATACAGGACCAGAACGGACAGCAATTTACAATTCCCGCCGGCGCACAGTACCAGTCGCCTGACCAGCTGACGATCGAGGGCGATGCATCCAGTGCCTCCTATTTCATGGCCCTGGGCGCCCTGGGGGGCGGGCCCGTGCATATTCAGGGGGCCGGAGCGCATAGCATTCAGGGGGATATGGGCTTTACCAAGGTGGTGCAGGCCATGGGCGCTACAGTCGTGCTTGAAGACAACGCAGTCACGGTTAGTGGTCCCAGTGTGGCCGACGGCCAGCGCTTGCAGGCCTTTGACCTGGATTTCAACCTGATTCCGGACGCGGCCATGACTGCCGCTACCATGGCGTTGTTTGCCGACGGCCCCTGTCTGCTGCGCAATATTGCAAGCTGGCGGGTCAAGGAAACGGACCGTATTGATGCCATGCACGCCGAGCTGGCCAAACTGGGCGCCCGGGTTGAATCGGGCCCCGACTGGCTGCGGGTCTATCCTGTTGCAACGCCCGATTGGCAGGCGGCCAGCATCAAAACGTATGATGATCACCGTATGGCCATGTGTTTCTCTTTGGCTGCGTTTGCGCCGGTGCCGGTGACGATCATGGATCCGGACTGTGTCAGCAAAACTTTTCCTGATTATTTCTCTGTTTACGAATCGCTTGTCCGGGGGTGACTATGGCAGCATCGGCAACCGCCACGTCTCACACACAGGTTCCCGTGATTACTATTGATGGACCCACAGCCTCCGGCAAGGGCACCATCACTCAGGGCGTCGCCCGCGTGCTGGGCTGGCACACGCTTGACAGCGGTGCGCTATACCGACTGACGGCGCTGGCCGCCAGGTGGCACGGTGCGGACACGACTGATGCCGCAGAAGTTGCCCGGATAGCCAGTGATCTTGACGTGGTGTTCAACGACGATATCATCCTGTTGCAGGGTCACAACGTCACGGACACGATTCGCCACGAAGTCATTGGCTCTTTGGCGTCGACCATTGCCGCCTGGCAGCCGGTACGCGACGCGCTATTGCAGCGCCAGCGGGCGTTTGCCAAGGCGCCGGGCCTGGTGGCCGACGGCCGCGATATGGGCACGGTGGTTTTTCCCGGTGCGCCACTAAAAATTTTTCTGGTGGCCGATGCGATGGCGCGTGCAAAAAGACGTTATAAACAGTTGAAGGACAAGGGTATTTCTGCTAATCTTTCGGACTTGGCCAAGGATATGGAAGCGCGCGATTTGCGCGACACATCCCGGGCGCATGCGCCGCTATTGGCAGCGCATGATGCACACACGATCGATTCGTCTTCCTTGACCATAGACGACACCATTCGTCAGGTACTTGGCCTGTGGTCAGGTACCAGGGTCCCGTCGGGGCGCCCATAGTCGTTTGACGCGGCAGCGGGGCGGTCTGGCGGGTTTGTTCACTCCACTGGGTGCTGTCTGGCCCGGTGTGTTGTTAAACAGCCAGTTTCTGGCTGACGGAAAAGATTTATGTCTTCCACTGAAACCACAGCCGCCCTGGGCGGCGAAAGCTTTGCAGATCTGTTTGCCGCCAGCATTCAGGATCAAAACATGAAGGCCGGCGAAGTCATCTCGGCCGAAGTCACACGGGTTGATCACAACTTTGTCGTCGTCAACGCCGGCCTTAAGTCCGAAGCACTCATTCCGCTCGACGAATTCCTCGACGACGAGGGCCACCTCGAAGTCGAAGAGGGCGATTTTGTTTCGGTTGCCATCGATTCCCTGGAAAACGGGTATGGCGACACCATTCTGTCGCGCGACCGCGCCAAGCGCCTGTCGGCCTGGCTGCAGCTCGAGCAGGCTCTGGAATCCGGCGAGGTCATCAACGGTACCATCACCGGCCGCGTCAAGGGTGGCCTGACGGTCATGACCAACGGCATCCGTGCCTTCCTGCCCGGTTCGCTGGTCGATCTGCGCCCCGTCAAAGACACCACGCCTTTCGAGGGCAAGACGCACGAATTCAAGGTCATCAAGCTCGATCGCAAGCGTAACAACGTTGTGCTGTCCCGCCGTGCCGTCCTCGAGGAAAGCATGGGCGAAGAG
The DNA here is from genome assembly GCA_027324645.1 of Castellaniella sp. Lineage (GTDB taxonomy): Bacteria > Pseudomonadota > Gammaproteobacteria > Burkholderiales > Burkholderiaceae_B > JAJYRX01. The sequence continues at coordinate 7,802 of DAHVSI010000192.1, forward strand.
CGCGAAAAGCTGCTCGAGACCCTGCGCGAAGGCATTGTCATCAAGGGTATCGTCAAAAACATCACCGACTACGGTGCGTTTGTCGACCTGGGTGGTATCGACGGTCTGCTGCACATTACCGACATGGCTTGGCGTCGTGTTCGCCATCCCTCCGAAGTCTTGCAGGTGGGCGAAGAAATCGAAGCCAAGGTGCTCAAGTTCGACCAGGAAAAAGTCCGCGTATCGCTGGGTGTCAAACAGTTGGGCGAAGACCCCTGGATTGGCCTGTCCCGTCGTTACCCACAAGGCACACGCCTGTTCGGCAAGGTCACCAACCTGACTGACTACGGTGCGTTTGTCGAGGTCGAAGACGGCATCGAAGGGCTGGTTCACGTTTCCGAAATGGACTGGACCAACAAAAACGTCGACCCCCGCAAAATGGTCACCCTGGGCGAAGAGGTCGAAGTTATGGTGCTCGACATCGACGAAGACCGCCGCCGTATCTCGCTGGGCATGAAGCAGTGCCGCCCCAACCCGTGGGAAGAGTTCGCCATGAACTTCAAGCGGGGCGACAAGGTCGAAGGCGCCATCAAGTCCATTACAGACTTTGGCGTGTTTGTTGGCCTGCCCGGTGGTATCGACGGTCTGGTACACCTGTCCGACCTGTCCTGGTCCGAATCCGGCGAAGAGGCCGTACGTCGCTTCAAGAAAGGCGAAGAAATCGAAGCGGTTGTCCTGGGCATCGATACCGAGAAAGAGCGTATTTCTCTGGGTATCAAGCAGCTCGAAGGCGACCCATTCAACAACTTCGTCGCTTCGCACGACAAGGGCGTTGTGGTGCCGGGTGTGATCAAGTCGGTCGAACCCCGCGGTGCCGTAGTCACCCTGTCGGTTGATGTCGATGGCTACCTGCGCGCTTCCGAAATTTCCGCTGGACGCGTCGAAGACGCAACCACGGTGCTGTCGGAAGGCCAAAACCTCGAAGCCATGATCATCAACGTTGATCGCAAGAACCGCTCTATCCAGCTGTCGCTCAAGGCACGCGATTCTGCAGAAACGGCTGAGTCCCTGCAGCGCATGTCCGACGCCAGCGCCTCCTCGGGTACCACCAATCTGGGTGCGTTGCTCAAGGCCAAGCTGGATCAACAGCGCGACGACGGCTAAGTGGCGTGACAAAGTCTGAACTAATCGCTGTATTGGCTAACCGGTTCCCGCAGCTGGCGCTGCGGGATGCCGACGTGGCTGTCAAGACCATGCTGGAAGCCATGACACAATCGCTGGCCAACGGTCAGCGTATTGAAATCCGTGGCTTTGGCAGTTTTTCACTGTCCCAGCGTGCTTCCCGTGTGGGGCGTAACCCCAAGTCTGGCGAGCGCGTTATCGTGCCTGCCAAACAGGTGCCCCATTTCAAGCCCGGCAAAGGCCTGCGCGAGCGTGTCGATAACGCTGCCCAGGCCAACAGCCATCAGGGTGCCGGGGCACGGACGGCATCGTCCGGGGCCTCGTCGGGCCGGTAAGCACCGGGCGCCAGTTGGCCCCAAGGGGCTGGTAGCCAAAGTTCAGATCCGTCATGGATCGTAAACGGGCTCCATGGTTCATGGAGCCCGTTTTGTATTTGCCGCTACAATTGTTCAATTCGCGCTTGATTGGAGCTTGTTTATGCGCTATCTGGTCTGGGTATTGCGGCTGGTGGCTTTTGTCATCATTCTCATGTTTGCGCTCAATAATACGGGGCCGGTCGATGTCCGGTTTTTTGCCGACTACACGGCATCCGGGGTACCGCTTATTGTTGTCATGCTGGTCATGCTTATCCTGGGCACGCTACTTGGCTGGCTTATTGTGTTGCCGTCGGTATTGCGTTACAGACGCGAGCTGGCACGCTTGCGCAGGGCCAAGGTCGATATGCAGCAGCGGATTGATCGTGGCGCCACTAGCCAGGTCACAAGCCGCTCATCGCTCGTGTCTTCATAATCGGGCCGGAGGGTTTCAACCATGGATTTTGAACCCTGGTGGCTCATCAGTATTCCCGTTCTGTTTGGACTGGGATGGATTGCCGCACGCGTCGATTTCAGGCAAATGCTTACCGAGACGCGGTCCATGCCCAAATCGTACTTCAAGGGGCTGAATTTTCTTCTTAACGAAGAGCCTGATCGCGCCATCGATGCGTTTATCGAGGTGGCCAAGCTTGACCCCGAAACGACCGAGCTGCACTTTGCGCTCGGCAGCCTGTTTCGCCGGCGGGGCGAAATGGAGCGCGCCATACGGGTGCATCAAAGCCTGCTCGCGCGGGCCGACTTGCCATTCCCGGATCGCGAAATGGCCCAGCATGAACTGGCCCAGGATTACCTGAAGGCGGGCATGCTGGATCGCGCTGAATCAGCCTTTGCGGATGTGCTGGACACCCGCTTTGCCGTAGACGCCACCCGTGCCCTGATTCGCATTCACGAGGCCAGTCACGAGTGGCCCCAGGCCATTCAGGCTGTGCGCCGCTTGCGCGCCCTGGTTGATGAACCGGTGCCCCAACTGGTGCACTACCATTGCGAACGTGCCGAGGCGGCGCTGGCGGGTGCATCGCCTGATCTGGCCGCGGCCGCGGATGCGCTGGACGACGCCGACCATGCTGTACAGGAATTGCGCGATTTGCCCAAGCAGGGGCAGGGCTCGCGCGCCCGGATTGCCATGTTGCGCGCGCACCTGGCCGGCCTCGAGAACGACATGCAGGGCCGGTGTACCTGGCTCACCTCGGTACTGACCACAGCACCCGAATACGGCAGCTTGGTGTCTGCAGACATCATCGAATGCTTTCGAGCCATCGGTCAGGCTGACGAGGGTCTGGATATGCTGCGGGCGCATTACCAGCGCCAGCCCGACCTGGACACATTCAACATTATCTTTCGCGAACTGCGCCTGAACCGCGGATACAGCCAGGCGTGGCAGTTTGCACGTCAGTCGCTGCGCCAGCATCCCAGCCTCCTGGGGCTGGACCGGTTACTGGAGTCAGAACTGGCTTGTGAAGACAGTGATCATGAAGGCGTCAAGGCCGCACCGCCCACCGCGGCACCGGAGGCCGATCTGGGCTTGTTGCGCACCATTATCCATCAGCATACGCGCAAACTGGACCGGTATGCCTGCAAGGTGTGTGGCTTCCAGGCACGTCATTATTATTGGCAGTGCCCGGGGTGCAATGGGTGGGAAACCTACGCTCCAAGGCGGCTCGAGGAAACATCATGACGGCTTTTCCACAACGGGCTGCCGCCCAAGCGCGGGTGCTGGTGGTTGGCGACATCATGCTGGACCGGTACTGGTTTGGCGAGGTGGACCGCATCTCGCCCGAGGCACCTGTGCCAATTGTGCGGG
>DAHVSI010000056.1 GCA_027324645.1 Castellaniella sp.
GCAGGGTGGCAAAGTGCACCTGCGCAACAGAGGCCGATGCAATGGGATCCACACTGAAGTAGGCAAACAGCTCATGCGGGGGCTTGCCAAGGGCAACCGTGACACAGGCTGCTGCTTCCTCAGAGGGGAAGGGAGGTACCCTGTCCTGCAGCCGGGCCAGTTCAAGTGCGACATCGTGCGGGATAAGATCGCGCCGCGTGGACAGGACCTGCCCAAACTTTACAAAGATGGGCCCCAGGGACTCAAGCGCCATGCGTAGCCGTTGGCCGCGAGGCTGACGCGGCGGCCTTCCCAGCCGCACAATGCGTAACAGCGTGAAGGCAATTGGGTGGTTGATACTGGACAGAAGCAGCTCGTCCAGGCGATAGCGTAAGGCGACTATCAGGATGCGAAGCAGCCGCAACGCGCTAAACATCGGGCGTCTCCTTGCGGTTTGCTTCAAGTTTGGTGATACGCGCTTCCAGAGCTTCCAGCCGTTCCAGGGCCGCGTCCAGGTCCGTGGACAAGCGCCTGACGGCCGGCTGATTAGCCATGAGCTCGCTTTCGTGTATTAGATACTCGCCGGCGTTGCGGGCCAGTCGCCAGGTTGTCCGTCGTGACGCCAGCGATAACAGGGGGATGCTGCGTAACACACGTCGTGCAGCTATATCGCCCACGCGACCTGCCAGATCATGTTCGATATCCCAGCGCAGATCGCGCGCAAGCTCCGACACAATCTGGGCAAGTGCCGCATCGCCTTCAATATGAATGATGGCAGTCAGGTCGGACGGATCGTCCGAGCGCAGCCGCTGCGGCAGCTCACGCAGGTGCTCTTTGGCAATTGAGAGCGTGACATCGGGAATGATGGCGGGATCGCAAGGTTGCGTCAGGCCCGTCGAATCAATCGTGAGCCGTACCGTCTGGCTGCCTGCCCGAAAATGCACGGTTTTGCCGCCATGCTGGCTCAGGCTGGTGCGCGCCCAGTCTTCGCGCTGCAGCAAGGCATTGACCAGCCGTGAACTGACGGCTGCAGGGCGAGGCAAAGAGAAAGAGGCGCGCATGACGGTGTGGGCCGGATGGTTTGGGCAGGCAATCAGGAAGAAACTTGCTGAATGCCGGCAACCAGCCAGCCTGCTCCTTCTGATTTATACAAGTTCCACACTTCTTCAAACCGTGTGGCTTCAGGGTTGGGGGATTCGCGCAGCATGCCGGCATACCGGACGCTGGCCAAGTGACCACCCGCGACTTTTTCGAACCCCATTAACTGAGCGTTCAGAATAACAACCTCGGTGCTGGTTTCACCTGTTTGGGCTTCAATTTGCGGTTGAAGCTCGATCAGGAGATCGTCCGTGAGGTAGTCGCCAAGGGCTTGCATGTCGCCGCGATCCCAGAGCTCCTGAATCCGGATAAATTGTGCCTTGGCATTATCCAGAAAGCCGGTGGTGTCAAAGTCCTCGGGAATAAACCAGGTTGGATCCGCTGGTGCTGCGCTGGCAACAGGCGTGGCCGGAGAAGGCATGGAGGGCGCATGGGCGTGTTGCTCATGAGATGGGGCCGAAGACGTGCTTTGTCTTGCCATGGGGTGTCCTGCCTGTGTAGCAGGGCGCGGTGCAGTGGCACGCAGCCGTCTAAGCAGTGCCCTGACGGCCCAGATTGCCAGGGCAATCAGTATCAGGCTCGACATGAATTCCAGGAAAGCCCCGGACAGACCCAAGGCGGAAAGCAGCGATGCAATGCCCAGGCCGGCAGCAATGCCCGCGATTGGGCCCAGCCAGCGGGACATGCCAGAGCGTGCAGGCTGTCCCGCACCGCGGGCCTGGCTTTGTGCTTTGCTGGACGAAGCGCCAGGCGCCGTGCGTGATGCTGCGGGCGGCTTGACGGCCTTACGTTGTTTGAAGATATTGGTTGACTGGCGCCCAAAGCTCATGCCGCCACCAAAGCGGCGAGCATTGGCGTCTGTGGTGGCAGTCAGCATGGCAATTGCCGATACAGCAAGTAGAAAAATGGCAAAAAACCGTGAAAACTTGTGGGTCATGAATACCTCGAAAGGAAATGATTCAGGGCTGGTCGCTTGTGCCCGGTGTGGTCATCAGGGCATTGACCGCCTGCAGGTCCTCGTCGCTAAGCGTGCCACTGCTGGCTTTTAGCTCGAGGCTATGCATGAGCGTATCGTAGCGTGCCTGAGACAGCTGGCGGCGGGTTTCGTATAGCTGTTGCTGGGCATTTAGCACATCAATATTAATGCGTACGCCCACTTCGTAGGCAAGCTTGTTGGCTTCCAGTGCTGCCAGACTGGATTTTTCGGCGGCTTCAAGGGCCTCGATGCGTGCCAGGCCGGATGTAACGCCCGAGAAGTGTTCCTGAGTGTACTGGCGTGCTTGCCGGCGTGTTGTTTCAAGTTCGGCGCGCGCCTGCTGTAGTCTGGAGCTTTGTTCACGTACCTCTGATGATAATTGACCGCCGGTAAAAAGGGGCAGTGACAGGACGACACCCACGGCACTGTCGATAGAGCGGGGGCCAGGGTCGGGCCGGGTACCGCGAATCCCGCGGTCTGACGCACTGCCTGTATGGGCCTCAAGATAGACCTTGGGAAAATGCTCGCTTTTTGCAATGTCCCGCTGGCTGGAAATAATATGGGTATTCAGTTCGGCTCTGGCGACCGAGA
>DAHVSI010000212.1 GCA_027324645.1 Castellaniella sp.
ATGGGCTTTCTGGGCGGCCTGGTCATGTCAGCAATCAAGCGTGACCGTGGCATCAAAGATTGGGGACACATGATTGAGGGGCACGGTGGTGTGCTGGATCGGCTCGATTCAGTCTGCTTTGCAGCACCAGTATTTTTTCACCTGACCCGCTACTTCTGGACTTAAGGTTAGACACGCTTCGTCACTATTGCTCGCATGTCCTACGTTGTCGAGCACTACCATGGTTTTACGTATTGCCAAAAGGCTCGTTGTGCCAAAGGCCGCCGATAGGCTGGTTCAAGTAGCGCACAATCCGAGATGATTCACTCACAATCGGGAGCTCGGAAATGAATTTTCGTATTTTTTTATTGACACTGCTGGTGGCTGGCCTGACGGCTTGCGCGCCTCATCATCCGTACACTGACGAAACAGATACCACATCCGAACCGGATGGCGTCAATCGAACTGCCCCGGCTGATACCTCACCCACCCTGCGCCAAGAGGGAGACAGAAGCCAGCTGGACGCTTACCACTGGACGCTGAACCGCGCTGTGGACTCCTCCGGCATGACCGACAAGCGGTGGCTTGAAGGCCCAAATGAGCCCGTCACATTACAGTTTGACGAACAGCGTGTGAGCGTATCGGGCCTGTGTAATCAACTAGGAGCTAACTACCGTATCAGCGGTACAAAAATGCAGATTTCCGACGCACACAGCACAAAGCGCATGTGTGATAGCCAGGCACTGATGCAATATGAACAATCCATTGCACAACGCCTTCCTCACGTGACCAGTTGGGCCATTTCTGACGTTGAACAAAGCGGCGGAGAACCTGCTTTGACCTTGCGTTTTGATGACAACGCACAGTGGGTGCTGACGGGCACGCCCACCGCTGCAAACCAATATGGCAGCGCTGGTCAAACACAGTTTCTTGAAATCGCGGGCCAAACTGTACCGTGCACAGATGCGCAGTCTTCTGAACGCCAATGCCTGTATGCCAGAACCGTCCAGTACGATGCCTCTGGTGTAAAGCAGTCGTACGGTGACTGGCAGCCACTATATAACTCTATTGAAGGGTATCAGCATAACGCTGGAGTAAGGAATGTCATCCGCGTTAAACAGTATGAGCGTCAAAACCCATCCCCCGACGCATCACGGCAAGCCTATGTGTTTGATCAGGTTGTGGAAAGCGAAACAGTAGGCAAAGGCGCCCCGCTGCCGCGTTAACAGGCCATTAAACCTGTTCCTGGCCGTGTACACGGCGAATCAATGAGTCGAGGCGGCTCAAATCGTACTCAGCCTGATTTGGCCTGAATCTCAACAAAACTAAAGAGACGAGTACGGGCGTCACAGCGGCCAGCAAAAAAGACTCAAGCAGATAGACGGATGGTTGATCGGGCGCGGGGAATAACAACAGCCCGGCAACCACGCCTGTCAATGTGCTGACACTCGCAGAAAAACCATCATAACGCCTGCTGTACAGCCCAAAAAAGACCGGAAAGGCAGCCGCAGAACAGAGTAAATCGGCCAGCAAAAACAAATACAGGACGCTGTATCCTTTAGAAGCGGCCAACCAGACAGGTACCGATAAAGGAACAATCACCCAACGTGACAGCTTCAACATGGTGGCTGGCGACGCATTGCGGACCAAGCGCTGTCCATCCACGGCAACGAGGCTTGAAAACGCACTGATCACAGTGTCTGTGCTGCTCATGGCCAGTGCCAGACCAAGCGGAAGCAAGGCAACAACAAACCAGCCTGGCAATGTGTTCAGTATGACGCTAAATAGCGCAACCGAACTGTCAGTACCAGCATCCAAAGCCACATAGGCCAGGCCGAACAGCCCCATGACAAACACGATCGGCACAATGCAAATACCGGCTATGAAGAAACCTTTTTGCATGGCGCGAATAGATTCTGCGGCATAGACACGTTGCCAGTTTCCTTGGTGGAACAAACCGGTCAGCAAGATGGCAACAAAGAAGGTGAATCCTGCTTTTATGCCTGTACCGTCCGTGACATCCACAAGCCCAGGAGATTGGATTTTGAGCGTGTGCAATGCATAGTCGAGATCGCCAATCGCGAGCCAGCCGTACAGGATCAACATGAGTAGCAAGGGCACAATGACAAGCATCTGAACCTTATCGGTCATGATCGAGGCCTTAAGTCCACCGTGGTAGGTATACGTCAGTGTGGCAACCAGCACAATAAGCGCAGTCAGCCACAGAGGCACGGGGGCAATAAGGCTTACCAGTTTCGCAACCGCCGTGATTTCTGCGGTGAGAGTGATAAACATGTAGAACAGCATGATTATCAAAACCAGTGCATACATCACACCCCCATAGCGGGCCACAACATATTCACTTAACGTATGGCCACGCGGAATGAGTGTACGCATTCGTCTGCCCAGGGGCACCATAGCCATGCGTGGGGCCATTGAGCCCAGTGCATAGCCCGTTATGGCGGCTAAGCCTCCCCAGGTTGCAGCCTGTGCAGGAGCGAAAAGAATCCAGGCCCCCAACGATGTGGCCATTAATGTAAAGACTGTCGCCAACGCGGTCTGGCTGTTCCGCGCTACAACATAGTCTTCTAGCGTATCGGTCTGTTTGCGTGTGTAGACAATACCCAAAATCGCAAAAACACCGGCAAAGCCTAGCAACCACACAAGCGTGTCTGAATACTCACTCATCTAGGCTTCTTCCCCGGGACGGGGGATCCCCAGGTGGCCCCGAAGCGTCCCACAGGTGTACTCAGTTCGAAACAGGCCCCGCTTTTGTAGTATGGGGACCACGTGTTCAACGAACTCGTGAATCCCATGGGGCAACAACGGCGGCATCAAGTTAAATCCGTCTGCCCCACCGTTGCGAAACCAGAGCTCCATGTGATCAGCAATCTGCTCAGGCGTGCCAACAACCATGCAATGCCCGCCTCCTGCAGCCAGCCGACCCAACAATTGTCTGACAGTCGGCTTCTCTTGCTCGATAATTCTTAAAATGGTGGCATACCGGCCTTTTGGCCCTGTAAAATCTTTTAGTGGCGGCAGTGCGGGAACTGGCTCATCAAGCTCCCAGTCCAGACAATCCTGAAGGATAAAGCTCTTTAGCTGGCGTAACGAGGCTTGTTCAGGCAGCAGCTCATCTAGTTGGCGCTGCTTCGCACGCGCCTCTTCCTGGGTCGAACCAATGTAGGTCACCAAGCCAGGCATGATCGGAACAGGATCGTGTCTGCCAAGGTTTTTAACGCGCTGCTTGATGTCGGCATAATAGTGCTGTGCTGCTTGCAAATCATGAGCAACGGCGTAAATCGCTTCTGCGCGGCGCGCTGCCAACTCACGGCCAGGTTCGGACGCGCCCGCCTGGAACAGGACGGGATGGCCCTGGGGCGGCCTGGGTATGGTCAAAGGACCGTCAACCTGGAAGTACCTACCCTGATGAAGGATGGGGCGCACCAGTGCAGGATCAGCATAATCCCCATGCCGATCCAGAATCAGGGCAGACTGATCCCAGGAATCCCAAAGCCTCAGAACAACACTGATGAACTCTTCAGCTCGTTCATACCGTTGGGCATGGCTGGGAATAGCCTCATAGCCATGGTTACGCGCTTCGGCATCAAACATGGACGTCACAACATTCCACCCTATCCGCCCGCCCGATATGTGATCCATGGACGCTAGCATTCGAGCAGCATGAAAGGGAGTGGAAAACGTGCTAGATACAGTGCTGATCAGCCCGATGTGCCGGGTTGCCCGACTCATTGCCGCCAAACAAGTCAATGGTTCAAGAAACCACCGGGGCCCATCTGCCACACTATCAACAGCGCTTCCATCGGCAAAGAATATGGCATCCAGGCGGCCTCGTTCAGCTATTTGTGCCAGCTCTTCAAAATAACTGATATCGCCCAGACGCTCTACGCTGGATTCGCTGTGACGCCAGGCTGCGCGATGGTGCCCACAGCCATGAACGAATAAATTGATATGCATGCTTCTGGAGGACATGGCCAGACTCTTAATTATTGACCAGGCCACCATCAACGATCAGGTTCTGCCCTGTCACGGCCCGCGACCACGGTGAAGCAAAAAACAATGCAGTATCGGCAAACTGGGCTGGCGTTGTAACGTGCCCAAGGGGTGTACTGGCGGCAATCAAATCAAACACAGTGTCCGGCGTAGCGGCCGACGCATCGGTGCTACGCAGCAGTCCACCGGAAATCATGTTGACAGTAATGCCTGCAGGCCCCAGGTCTCGTGCCATCGTTCGCGTCAAAGACAGCAGCGCTGCTTTGGCTGCAGTGTAATCGTGATAGGGAACCACGGGATACTGGAAGAGGTTGGTTCCGATATTGATGATGCGCCCAAACCCCAGCTGCGCCATGCCTGGCTCTGCTGCCTGAATCGTGTTCAGAGCCCCACGGACAGTGCCTTCAAATTGTTGATGCAAATGCTCCCAACTCAAGGTATGAGCCGTTGGCCGTTCGTCACCATTAAACGAAAATTGGGGCAGTGCATTATTAATAACCGTGGTTACCGGCTTTCCAAAGTGCTCCTGCGCGCGTATAAACATACGCTGCACCACCTCGGGACCACACACGTCGGCCTGTATAGCCAGGGAACGGTTGGGAGCCGTATCAGCCAAGCTACTGGCAGCTTCTTTGCTGTTTAAATAATTAATCACGACACATGCACCCTGCTCCAGGAATGCACGTGTCAAGTGGGCACCCAAGCCTCTGGCACCGCCAGTAATCAATACCAGTTGCTGGTTTATAGGAAGTGGGGAAGCGATTGTCATAGCATGCCTTCTGAGAAACTTAGCGAAGGCATGCTTAGAGCGGGACGCAGCTTGTGTAGCAGAGAAAGGTGCGCGTCATAAACATCCCTTCGCCGGTACTAGCCGGATCAGGTTCAACGGGTGTTATCTCAGCCCGGTTGTTGCATGAGTTTGCGAACAACCAGGCACCCCGTGTTGTGAATAAGAACTATAACAAACGAATTAAAATTGCTAAACAGTTCAGTCAGCAATCAC
>DAHVSI010000231.1 GCA_027324645.1 Castellaniella sp.
TTGTGTGTAGCTAGGGGAATAAGGGTGCCGACGCTTGTCGCCAGGTAACTGTCAATTAAAAATCCACTTCGAAAACTTCATCCTGGTCGTCACGCTTCATGACGCCCACTTTGTATTGCGCTGTGTCTTCTTCCTGGTTGGAAGCTTGTACCTTGCTCATGTTGAGCCAGCTCTCCATGTAGCGCAGGGGGTTTTCCTCGACCAGCGGGAAGTCGACTTTGTCTTGCAGACCAAAGAATTTGGCTACATCGGTAGCGCTGAAGTAGACCCAGTCTTTCATCATTTCGCAGGTCACGCCTGTCAACTCGCGACCTTCGGAAAAGGCGTATTCGGTCCAGTCGACTTCGCTGGAAGTGACTTCGTTGATGAGGTCCAGAATAGTTTGCTGGGATTGTTCGAATGCGGTGCGGCCCCGTTCAGTTTTGAACATGGCGCGCAAGACTTCCTTGCCGTATTGCACGTGGATCTCGAACTCGTCCTGGGCAATTTTTTGTACCGCTTTGCCAATGGGCTGGAAAAGGCCTGTGCCGTCAACAATGCCGAAGGTCACTGCAAACGAAGCCATAAACTGGATGCGCTCCATGCACAGCAAGCCCACGATAAACATATAAATCGCGTTATATGTTTCTTGATCGTTGGGACGGGCGCCCCGGGCATAGTCATAGCTGGTTTCAAAAGCATTATTGAAGACCTCGCTGACCACACGCAAGCGGCTTAGCGATTCCTGGACGGCCAGAATCTCATTGAGAATGTCGTCGGGGCTATCGAAACTGTTGCGCACGATCTCAGAGTAGGTGGCAGCGTGAACAATTTCGTTTTTGGTGATTTCGACCCAGCCCGACCAGGCTTCGCTGCTGGTGCAAACGGGAGCCAGGACACCGGCGATGGAGCGGGCGGCAACACTGTCGGCTTCCCACTGCCAAGCCAGTGTCTTGATCATCATGTCGTACGTGTGTTTGTCGCAGGTCTTGAACTGGACGTTACAGCTGGAGTAGTCAAACTCGTTTTCGTCCCAGTCCTGGTTTTTCTGTGTCTTGTACAGTTTCCAGAGTTCGGGGTAGAACTTGTTGATTGTGTCGAACAAGCCGACTTCCTGGCCAAGAATGATTTCAGGAAAGGCGTAGTCCGACTTTTCGGTATTAAACACCTTGGTAGGCAAAGATTGGCTCATTGTCGCCTCGATTTATTAAGCAAATAGGTGAAGGGTTCAGCCATTGGGCTGGCTGGGCCAGCCCGGGGCTTTTTTACATGGTGCAGCCTTCGCAGGCCACCATGTCTTCCGCCAAGGCCAGGGCATCAATATCGTCCTGAATGCTTCCGGCTTCCTCCAGAGTGCGGTCGGACGCCACGTTGGAGTTGTAGTAGTAACGAGTTTTCATGCCGTATCTGACCATGGTGAAGTAATGCGTGAGCAGTTCGCGACTGCTGATGCTGGCATCGTCCTTGATGCGTCGCCAAAGGTCGGCAGAAATAGCCTGGTCCGTGAATTTCTGGAAAACGGCATAGGCTTTGATCATGTCGACCTCAGAGATATCCCAGGCCGACTGATAGTCGTAGTCTGGATCATCGCTGTTGGGGGCTGCCCAGCGTACGGTGACCGAGTTATCGGTTTTATTGAGCGTGACATCGCGTACCGGATAAATCGAGTTGGGTGTGCCCAGCGCTTTTGACGAGGACTCCCCAGGCATGTAGGCAACCAGGCACGAATGCCCGATACCGCCGTTTTGGACGATCTCCTGGCGTAATTGCTCCCAGTCGTACTGAAGCGAGAAGTTGCCCAGTTCGTCGACGTTACTGTTATAGGTGTCGATAGGCAGCCAACCGGAAGGCCAGCGGGTTTTATGCATCCAGCGCGCCGTGCCGCGTTCTTTGCTGATGCGCAGTGATGCGCGGATGGCATGATACATATGGCGCTCGGCAATACGGTGCAATTCTTCGCGGCCCTCGGCGGTGTCGAAACGCAAACCTTTTTTGGCCATATGCGTTGCCACCCCCATCAGGCCCACGCCTGCATTCATGCGTGCCTTGGCTGTGACTGCAACGTGCGGCAGCACGTAATCCGAGTTGTTGATGCAGTAGTCAATCATTTTGAGCGTGAGATACATCGCTTCCTGATAACTATCGTCATCGTCCTCGTCGATGGCGGCATAGTTGAGCGCCCCCAGCGAACATAGCGCGATTTCAGGCTCGGCATGGGTTTGCAGAACCTGCTTGACGGTTTGTGTGCCGGCATCGTGCTGCATCGTGTCGCCCGCTTTCAGGGCACCGGCAAAGGTAATTTCACCGGATACAAGGGTGACCTTGTCATTGAAATTGAGCGTAGGGGTACTGCCGTCATCAAGTTCGACCTGGATAAAGCCCACTTCCTCGCTAGCATACAGATCGCGCATGTCTTCGTAGGGACGGTTGGGCTCGCTGATTTCAAGACACAGGTTGCTGGAATGGATGGATTCGCGGAAGGGCGTATGCCGGTTCATTTCGTCAATGTTGGCCAAATAGGCAACACCGGTTTCCAGCGCCTCGTTAAGTGCCGTCAAAATGATGTCGCGAGGGCTGAACATTTCTTTCTTGAAGTCCGGGTCGTTTTCAAGACGTTCGTACTCTTTGCGGAACCCTTCGGTATCGTCGCTAAAGAACAGCTCGGTCAGCTTGGGCGCCGTGTAGACATTAAATGAAAACGCCTCTTCGTTGCGTGCGACTTTTTCTGCAAAAAACTTGTTGGTGACAAGCGCGTAATGCAAATCGCGGTTGCGCCGGTCTTCGGTACTGCGCGGGTTGCGCAAATAGGCAATGATCTCGGCCTCAGGATCAAAACCCGAGTAGTAAGTTGTGCATGCCCCGCCACGGCCGGCCTGCATGTTGGCGTGTACGGCCTTACCCAGCGAGGCCAGGTAGGGCAGCTTGCCCTGATGCTGGATTAACCCGCCACGCACGGCGTCGCCCTTGCTGCGGGTGATTAGGTGGCTGCCAATGCCGGCCGATGCTGCGGTCATGCGATAGGCGATGTGGTCGCCAATGGCCAGTGATGGCTCGCTGTCGCCAACCACATACAGGCAGCACGAGGCAAAGCCGCGCAGCTTGGTACCCAAGTTGACGTAGTTGGGTGTAGGGGCCGACAGACGCTTGGCAGAGAATTCGGTGTAAAACCGACGGACCAGATCCAAACGGGTTTCTTTGGGCTCGTACTCGGATAACGCCATGGCCAAACGCATGTATACGAACTGCTGGGTTTCGTATTCCTGATGCGTGACCCGGTTTTGCAGACTGTATTTGCGCCGGATGTA
>DAHVSI010000241.1 GCA_027324645.1 Castellaniella sp.
GTGGGCGTTACGCACGTAGAGGGAGAATTTGGACGGGGCGATGTGGTCGCCTGCGTTGACGAGCACGGGGTGGAATGCGGCCGGGGTCTGATCAATTACACCGCGTCTGATACCCGACGCATCATGGGCAGGCCCAGCCACAAGATTGCTGCCATCTTGGGCTCCATGTCTGATGCCGAGCTAATGCACCGGGACAATATGGTGTTTCCCGGAACCGAGGTCGACAACCGCCCGTCAGTGGTCGACTGACGGCGCCACACTCACGCCATCGGCGGTAAACATATAGCCCCACCGATGAATGGCCTGAATCGGCAATGCCACACCGGCCTGTGAAAACTTGCGGCGCATGCGGCTGACCAACACACCCAATTGTGGTGGATTGCGGGTACTGCCTTTGCCGGTCTGCTCCACAATGGCCTGACGAAGATCATCGTACGACGCCTGCAACCCTGGCGAGCTAAGCAGCACCGTAAGAAACGACCGTTCGATGGTGGTTAGAGTGATTTGCTTGCCATCGGGTGCGCACATGACCCAGCCCTGATGAATAAGCTGCCAGCCTGTGGAAGGCGTCTGCGCCACCGGATCGTTGGACCGGGCGTACCCTGGCCCCGTCATACGCCACACTAGCCGCAGCACAATAGCAGCGAGCAGTTCGGAGGAGGCGTCGGGGTGGCAGTAAGTATCGGCGCCCGCCTGCAGATGCCTGAGCAGCAGGGACTGCTCGGACGGGTCGCACAGCACCACAATACCTGCCTGTTGCTGCAATACACGGGCAGCAGTCGTGTTGCCCACGCTGCTGGTGTGCGTGCCGTCAACAAGAATAATGACAGGCTGGGGCGAAACGGGGTCGATTGACCTGAGCTGGCGGCGTACCTCGACAATGCTGTGGCACGGCACAACAGTCAGACCGCTATCGGCCAAGCCATCCAGTATGGTCGTGCTGGCGGCCTGCCCAGAACGCGACTGAAGCTGAAATACAAGCGGATTGGTGTCCATAGCCGTTACCTTTATTTGCGAGGTTGGTCCTTACCTACAGCGACGTTTGCCCCTGGCCCTGGCCGGTATGCCGGCCCAAAAGTCTGGTTACTCGGAAGCGTACAAGAACAGTTCGACGCGGCGGTTCATGGCACGCCCCTGCTGGGTGCTGTTGTCGCCAACAGGTTCTGCAGAACTGCGCCCCTGAGCCAGCAAGCGGGAGCTTTGTACGCCCTGCGAGCTCAGGTAGTTGGTGACTGCCTGGGCCCGGTTAAGTGACAATGTCTGGTTGGTTGAGTCTGACCCTGTGCTGTCGGTATGCCCCAGTGCCACCGCACTGAGTTCGGGGTGCTGCACCAAAGCGTTGGAGACGCTGTCGAGCACAGGCAGCAGTGCGGGCTTCAGCTCGTAGCGCCCTGTATCGAACGACACCGTGCTGGGAATATTGACCTTTAGAGAACCGTCTGGCATTTCGACCACGTCAACGCCCAGGCTGTCTGCCCCCGACGCGCGAACGTCGCGCTTGACGCCCTGCCAGTTATAGCCGGCAATACCGCCAACCACGGCCCCAATACCCGCCCCAACCGCAGCAGAGCGGCTGCTGTCGCCAATGAGGGCCCCGAGGCCGGCGCCAGCTAGCGCGCCCGCACCAGCACCCGCAGCGGTACGCTGACCTTGTGAGGCCTGTTGCATTTCAGCACAGCCTGCGACTGCCAAAGAGGCTGCAATGACACACGCAGCAAGTCGACCGGAATAGGCTTTTGTCTTCATGGTGTTCTCCTTTTACGGACGGTAGGATCAAGCGCGTTTTGGCCGAAGCCAATGCATGACTCTCCGTAACCAGTCATGCTAGCAATATGTGTAGGATTATTTGTTACTAAACGACCGTTTCGTGTGACTAAACAGCAATTCTTGACAGTCTTTGACATAGGTATGCCAAAAAAGCGACCAAATAACAACGGGGTACCTGCTGTACCCCGTTTACTTGGCTATCCAGTATGGTTCGCCCTATTCGGCCTTGGCGCCGGAAATCTTGACGAGCTCACGATACTTTTCCAGATCTTCCTTCACCAGTTCGGCGAATTCCTCGCGCGTACCGGGACCGGCGTCGGAACCCATGGTTTTAAGGGTTTCGCGCACTTCGTCGTCTTCAAGTGCCTTGACATAGGCGTCGTGCAGCGTATCGACCACATCGTCGGGCGTACCGCCGGTGGTGAACACGCCAAACCACGTACCCAGATCAAAGTCGTTCACCCCTGATTCCTGCATCGTGGGCAGATCGGGGAACATAAAGGAACGGTCTTCGGTCGTGACCGCCAGCGCCGTGACTTTTTCGCCCTTGATCATGCTCGCGGCCGAGGCCAGGTTGTCGAACATAAAGTCGACCTCGCCGCTCATGAGCGCCATTTGCGCAGGCGCTGCACCGCCATAAGGAATGTGCATGCTGTCGGTATCGGTACGAACGTTCATGAGTTCGCCGGCCAGGTGCCCGGCGCTGCCATTGCCACCCGAGCCGTAATTAAGGGACCCGGAGTTATCACGGGCATACTCAACCAGGTCTTCAACCGACTGTATGTTGTTTTCGGAGGCGAATTCAGGGTTGAGAATGAGGACGTTGGGTACGGAGGCAACCAGCGCGACCGGTTCGAAGCTGTCGATGGGATCGAATGACAAGTCATCGTAAAGCCACGGATTGATGGCGTTGATGGCCACTGCCCCCATGACCAAGGTGTGGCCATCAGCCTTGGCGCCGGCTGCGCGTGCCGCACCAATATTGCCGCCTGCTCCAGGACGGTTTTCGACCACCACCGTACCCAGATGCGGCTTGGCTTTTTCAGCCAGCAAACGTGCCATGGTGTCTAGTGGGCCACCCGCTGCATAGGGCACAATAAACTCAATGGGGCGCTCGGGAAAATCCTGGGCCACTGCAGCCGGGGCGGCAACCGCCAATGTGACGCCGGCAACCACGGCTGATATCAGATTGCGGACAGAGAAAGTTTGGAACTGCATGATGATCGTGATCCGTCAGTCAAAGTAAAGTAAAAAAGTGAAAACAAGCCAAGCCACACCTTACCGCAATCCGCATGCGCCTGCAGGTACAGGAACGGACGGTAAGCTAATGCAGAATCTGGCTTAGGAATAGTTGGGTCCGCTCGTTTTGCGGACGATGAAAAAACGCTTCGGGATTGTTTTGTTCAATGATCCGGCCCTGATCCATGAAGATGACGCGATCCGCCACTTTGCGCGCAAAGCCCATTTCGTGAGTAACGCATAGCATGGTCATGCCCGAGTCTTCTGCCAGGCCAATCATGACGTCCAGCACTTCCTTGACCATTTCCGGGTCCAGCGCCGAGGTTGGCTCGTCAAACAGCATGATGCGTGGATTCATGCAAAGTGACCGTGCAATGGCCACCCGTTGCTGCTGTCCACCAGAGAGCTGGCCCGGGTATTTGTGGGCCTGCTCGGGTATGCGTACACGCGCCAGGTAGTCCATGGCCATGTCGCGGGCCTCGGCACGCGATTGGCGTAATACCCATACAGGCGCCAGTGTCAGATTTTCAAGCACCGTCAGGTGGGGGAACAGGTTGAAGTGCTGAAACACCATGCCCACTT
>DAHVSI010000252.1 GCA_027324645.1 Castellaniella sp.
ATAGACAGCGAAGGCAATGCAGCTTCGATATCCAGATCGCCTGTAAACATGGCATAGCGGTCCGATCGCTGCAGGACAGGAAACCGCACAAGTTTGACCGTGACATCACCAGCCATATCGGTCAGGTTCCAACGACCGGTAGCCACCAGCGACCCATCCTGGGCTTCAGGTTTGGTGAGCCATGATGCGGTTCGCCATTCTTTGGGCTCAACACGCTGACTGGCTGGAAACCGCAACTCGTCCAGAATGACTTCATCATTTTCCATCCGGGCGACCAGTTCGCCTTCAAGCAAACGCATACCGTCGTCAATTCTGACCACACGCAGATCGGAACCGGCAATATTGCCCTCACCCTGCCAGCTTCCGTCCAGGCTGCCACGCAGGCCCAGATCAGCCTCCAGGTGGCCGCCAAACTCAAACTCATCACCTGTAAACAGGCTCACCCAGGCCAGATCGTCCATGGCTGCCTTAAGCGTCACTTCAATCGTATCGGCAGGGTCCAGACCCGGGACGCCATCTTTTTGACGCACCGTGGTACGCGCCGTTGCCTGAAATTGACCCATCTCTTGCATAGCCAGTGCCAAATCAGCTTGCAGGGCACTGTCAGTTCCGTTGCCTGGTTCGGCACGCACATTCAGCGCCAGCTCTTGCAGCTCGAGTGGCACCGGTTCGGCGCCCGGCAGCACGATGTCGCCGGCCAGCCGCTCTATAGATGCATTGCCTGATAAAGCCTGGCCAAAAGCCAGGTCCCACTGTGCCCGCAAAGCCAGGTCACTGGTTGCCTGCGTGCGCGGGTTGGTAACCTTGACTCCGCCACGCTCGTCCCGATCCGAGCGCTGCACGCCCAGCTGGCGCAACAACGGCCGCAAATCCTGCACAAGCTGACGAGTAAGCACGATTTCGGGGATGTCGCCGGCAGTATGCCACTGCCCGCTGGCGGTGCCATCAGAGGCGGTATGCTGCAAGGACAGGACACGCTTGTCTTCAACGCTGACATTGAGGTTTGTTGCGCCCACCGCCCACTGGGTGTCATCGTCTGTTGCCTCAGGAGCCAGCTGCACGGGCATGGCGCCATCGGTGGAGAGGCTCAGCGAGGCATGAGAGGCCTCAAGCTTGTCCAGTGATCCCTCCCAGTGCTCGTCCTCCCAGCCACCTGCCAGGCTTAGGTTCGCGTGCATGGGGGCGCGGCCCAGCTCGCCGGCCTTGGTATCGGGCGGCGTATAGGTGGTATCCAGCTTGAGCGCATGCTCCTGCAATGAGCCCTTAAAGTGAGCATCCAGCTTGACCCCACCGGGCAATCCGGGCCAGAACGCTCGCAGTGCGGGCGCATCGACCTGCAGCGATACATCCCCCGGCTTGCCACCAAAATGTCCCTTGAGCTGGATGGTGTTATCGCCAAGTCGCAGATCAGTGTCAAGGTCTTCTAGGGCCAACATATGCCAATCCGGCAGGGCACCTGCTGAAGCCTGGCCACCCGCAGGCGCGTGGACCGCACCGGCAAGCTTGCCTGACAGGGGCTGATCATTCCAGGATGAGCCTTCCGCCACGTCAAGGTCTATGGACGCAAACGACAGGCGAGTGCCCTCATAAAGTGCCGCGGAAAACGCGCCCTCAGCTTCGAGCAGGGCTGGGGGCAACAACCCACCTGCCAGCCGGCCCAAATCAAGATTATGGCTGGCAAGCCGGCCATCGATGCGGTCCGGCATCTGCCCTGTGCTAGCGGGTGTCCAGACAACCTCAGTATTTAACGACGCCTCATCAGGCAAGGTCAGATTGACATGGCCTTTGCGAAAAGGGAAAGGCGCCAGCGGCTGCAGCTGGGCCCCCGCATCCAACTGCATGCCTTGGCCTTGTGCATCCAGCGCAACAGCCAGATCTTCCAGCGACCCGTCTACGTCCAGATCGGCATGCACATGACAAAACCCCGGAGCAGCCATTTGCATAAGCACCGGCCCGGTGGACAGGTGCTCAACAGGCTGTTCTGCATTGTTCTCGTCATCGTCTTGGGCGGCATGTGCCTGCTCGTCATCGTCTGCCTTATCAGGCGAAGCGGCGTCGTCGCCGGTTGGCAGCGTATCCAGATGCCGTTGCGCACACAGCGGAGAGTCAGGGTGCGGGGCCCGCGCATGCAACCGCATGCTGGCGTGCATGGGCCAGGGCTCCGCCAGTTCATCCAACACAAACCGGCCATCCACCTTGACACTCATATCCGGGTTACTGGCCCGCAGGCTCGACAAAGTCAGCTCACCGCCCTCATTATCGAGCCGCAGCGCAAGCTTCAGGTCGTCGACGTCCACGGGTAGCGGGTCACCGTTTTGTGATACGTGCAGGTCGCCCACAGCGATCTTGTCGGCTTGCACCTGCACAGGCAGTTCAGGCATAGAAAAAGGCTCGTCATCATCGTCATCGGGCGATTCAGAGGGAACAAGATCGGCGTTCACCTGCTCTGCGGACAGCTCTTCGACGTGCACAACGGCGCCGGCCAAGGCAGGCCAGTTCACCTTAAGACGCAGATCCGTGATCGAGACGTTAGCGCCCGGCAAGGGCAGCGTCAGCTGCGCCACATTCAGACCCCGCCACAGTGACCCCTGCACACCACTGACAGAACCATCCAGCGTCTTGGTGGCTGTCACCAGCGCCCAACGAACGCCCGGCGTTGTGGTGGTCACCCACCACACAAACCCGCTGATGATCAGCAGCAGTATCATGAGTATGGGGCCCAGCCAGATAGCAATGCGCCGGAGCAGGCTGCGACGAGACTTCAAAACGCAATCCCCAGTGAAAAATGCAGGCGCAGCTTCTTGTCACGCTGGCCCCACGCCAAGTCGATAGAAAACGGGCCGGCAGGCGTGCGATAGGTGGCCCCGACGCCGTAGCCCACATGCCAGCTCATATCCTTGAACGATGGTGCGGCATCCCCCGCATCCACAAAAAAGTTCATGCCCAACTCAGGCGTGAAGTAATGCGTGTATTCAAGGCTGACGACGCCCAGCGCATCAGCGCCGATCGTGGCATCGCCACGCTGCACACCAATACTCTTATAACGGTAGCCGCGTATAGAGCGCGACCCCCCCGTGCGGTAGCCAAAGTCTTCGGGCAGGCGGTGCGTGTCTGACCAGACCTTGCCCACTTCACCCCGTAGCGTCAGCACATCGTAACGACCTACCGGCCACCATTTTTGTGCCCTGAGGCCGGCGCGATAAAAGGGTTCAGACTTATCGAGCGTCATCCCGGCACCGGTGCCCAGTTCAATCAGGTTACCCTCACGCGGGTCGTAGATGTCATCTACATCGCGGCGTATCCATTGCCAGGTACCGACCAGCGTGGGTACCTCAAACTTTTCGGCATTGCGATAGCGGGTTTTATCGTAAGCGACCACCAACCCAAACCGGGTCCGATAATCGACCCGGCTGTCCCCGGCAGCCTTGCGCTCCTGCAGCCGGGTCCAGCCCAGACCGGCGCGCGTGTTGCGCACGCCTTCAATATCAGAATTGGCGGCCAGCAGGCCCACACTGTCCTGATACCCGCTGCGCGTCGGGGGCAGATGCACGTCAAAAAACGCGCGCTGGCGCTTGCGATCAATACCGGCACCGGTTTCAAGACGCACGGGCTGGCCAAAGACAACGTTTTGCCGATACAGGCCTTCCGCCCTTAGTCCATAATCGCTATCCACACCAATGGAGTTGGCTCCGGAGCGGGCAGCGCCTTCGGTAACCTGCACCCGTACCGGCAACTCCATGGCGTCATCTTCCAGCACTTTTTGACTGTCTTCCGAGTCGTCAAGCGTGACAAAGGCCCCCCGGAAAAACGAGGTGCTGGCCAGGTCTTGCTGCCATTCATCCAGCCGCTCCTGATCATAGCGGTCCCCTTCGTCGTAGACCACATAACGCTCAACCAGCTTGCGGGGTACCCGATCCAGCCCTTCTACCTGCAGCTCACCCATACGGACGCGGGGCCCGCTGCGTACATCCACGGATAAATCCGCCTTGGCCTCTTCTGCCATCACAGCAGCGCGTGTGCTGGCATAACGCGCAAAATAAAAGTCTTTTTGGCTGATATTGTCCAGCAATGCCTCTTTGGCATGGTGCCAGTCGTTGTTGATAAACGGCATGTCGGTCTTGAGCGACCAGGTTTCACGCAGCGTATCGATACGCTCGGCAAACTCCGAACGGGTAATTTGCCCCTCGAATGAGATATCAACGTCGCGCACAATCGTGCGCTCTCCAGGTTCGATACTGATATCCCAGGTCTCACCCCCCACGTCTTCCCCCACTTCCAGCGTGACGACCGGAGAAAAATACCCTTGGGTCTCGAGCGCGGAAAGCGTGGCCTTATGGGCGCGCCTACGCAGGCGTGACACCTCACCACCGTCCTGGTCGACAGTCAGCCGGGTGATGGCCTCCACCGCCTGGTTGATGGCCTTGAGCGCTGCAGGCGGCACGCCACCCGGATCCAGAATGACGGTGGGTGGCTCGGCTGCCGACACCTGTGTCGCACCTGCCAGTGCCAGCAAACCTATATGTACCGCGCGCATCGCGTGTCAGACTTTGCGAGCCACAACAGTCGGCTTGAACGCCGCTGTATCTTTGGGCTGGACAGCGATACCGGCAGCAACCTGCAAGGCGATATCGCGATACATGCCGGCTGCCTCGCTGTCGGGGTCCGACGCAACGGTTGGGTTGCCAGAATCGGTTTGCGTACGAATGGACATTTGCAGCGGCAGCGAGCCCAGCCAGCGCTGGCTGTATTGTGACGCCATTTCGCGCCCGCCATGCTCACCAAATATAGGCTCGACATGGCCGCAATTGGAACAGACATGCGAAGCCATGTTTTCAACAATACCCAGCACCGGAACATTGACTTTCTGGAACATACGCAACCCACGACGGGCATCAGCCAGCGCCAAATCCTGCGGTGTCGTGACAATCACGGCACCCACAAGCGGCACTTTTTCGGACATGGTCAGGGCAATGTCCCCTGTGCCGGGAGGCATATCGACAACCAGATAATCGAGCTCGCCCCAGTTGGTTTGTGTAAGCAACTGTGTCAGAGCTTGCGTGACCATCGGCCCCCGCCAGATGGTCGGGGCATCCTGGTCGATCAGAAAACCAATGGAGTTGGCCTGCATACCGTGCCCTTCGAGGGGCCACATGGTTTTGCCATCCGTGCTTTTAGGCCGACCCGACAGGCCGAGCATGATGGGTACACTGGGACCATAGATATCGGCGTCGAGCATGCCGACCCGGGCCCCCAGATCGCGCAGCGCCAGGGCCAAATTGACAGACGTCGTGCTTTTACCCACCCCGCCCTTTCCTGACGCCACGGCAATCACGTTGCGAACAGTAGGCATAGGCCGCAGATTGTTCTGTACTTCGTGTGCAACGATGTCTGTATTGGCACTTAGGCCTGCAAGCCGGATATTCAAGGGTTCCAGCTCGGTTTCAATCCGTTGCTGCAAGGTGGCCAGGGCATTGTTGGATGGATAGCCAAGCGTTACAGTGATCGTAGCGTCCTGACCGTCCAGCGTGACCTGGGTGTTCTCGGGTGTAACGTCAAGCCGCTTGTGCGTGTTGGGGTCAATCACGCCTGACAGGGCTTTATATATGGATTCAATGTTGCTCATGACTAGGCCTTGCTATTAAAGTGACATCAATGCACCCTAGGATAGCGGATCGAAGGGATTTTTTTCAGACCCCAAAGGTCAAACCATTTACGATGAAACAGATTACACAGATTTTCCGCGTTTTTGTATTCCTGATACTTGGCTTGCTTGGCATGGCCATGGCATTTTTGTTCATGGCATCAAGCGCCATTGCCATTGCCGTGCTGTATGTTGTGGCACGCATCAGGGGCAGGCCCTTTGGCGTGCGCGCCTACTGGGCCCAGCGCCAGGCATCACGGGGCAGTTATTTTTACGGCAACGGCCACAACCGCCATGCCGATCCCGACGTCATTGACGTCGAAGCCCGCGAAATACCGTAACAGGATACCTTGTTCCTTTGCCCTGATCGACCATTGTGACGTCTCGTTAAACAATTCAGGGCGCCACCTCACAATTGTTCACACTCTTGCAGATATTTGCGTGCCGGCCCGGCAAGGCCGGCTTGCGTGCCACTGCTGCGCCCACTATTTCGGCAACAGGCTAAAATGACGCCTCGTCTCTTTCAACCGATCTTCAAGTCACTGTATTGCCCATGCCTCGCACACTGTTTGTCACGACTGCCCTGCCTTACGCCAATGGTTCGTTTCATATCGGACACATCATGGAATACATTCAGGCTGATATCTGGGTGCGTACCATGCGCATGTCGGGACACACCGTGCATTTCATGGGGGCTGACGACGCGCACGGTGCTCCCATCATGCTCAAGGCAGAAAGCGAGGGCGTAAGCCCCGAGGCACTGGTTGCCCGCTACGCTGCCGAACGTCCGCGCTACCTGGATGGCTTCCATATACGTTTTGATCACTGGCACTCCACGGCGTCGCCCGAGAATATCGAGCTGTCGCAAAGCATTTACCGCAGCTTGCGCGATTCGGACCTTATTTACTCCAAAACCATCGAGCAGTTCTATGATCCGGTCAAAGGCATGTTTCTGCCCGATCGCTATATCAAAGGCGAATGTCCCCATTGCCATGCTCCGGACCAATACGGTGATGCCTGTGAAGCCTGCAGCGGCGTCTATCGGCCCACTGAGCTGATCAAACCCTATTCCACACTAAGCGGTGCCGAGCCGGAACTCAGATCGTCCGAGCACTTTTTCTTCAAGCTGTCCGACCCCCGCTGTGTACAGTTTTTGCGCGACTGGACCGCCG
>DAHVSI010000013.1 GCA_027324645.1 Castellaniella sp.
GTGATTGCACGCTGCCCTGAATCAGCCAGATCAGCAAGGCGAGCGCCAGAGTGAACAAGACGATTCCCCAGCGATCGATGACGGCTTGTGGATTGCCTTGCTGTGCGCGTACGCGCCTTGACAACACCCACGACAGAATCAAAAAGGGCAGATACACCAGAAAAACGGTACGCCAGCCACTCCAGCCCATAATAAGCCCGCCCACAAGGGGGCCAAGCGCGATGCCACTGCCCGCTGAAGTGCCGAAAGCGGCAAATGCAATGGCGCGACTGCGTCCTGGTGTTGGAAACTGCTCGGCCAATAGCGCGGGCCCTGTCGCCATGATGGTGCCTGACCCAAGACCCGCCGCAGCTCGCAACAAAACGACCGTTTCAGCATTGGGAGAAAATACGGCCAGACTATTGGCGATCAATGATACTGATAAACCCCAGATAAATAGCCGCTTACGTCCGTAGCGATCGGCCAAGATACCGGCGGCCAGGATGCTGGTTGCAAACGTCAGCATATAAGCGTTAACAATCCATTGCACCATCGTGCTGGAGGCGGAAAACTCCCGCGCTATGGCGTCAATCTGCACCCCTATAACTGACTCACCGAATGGCAGCGTGATGGCTGCAGAAATAACGGTTAGTACAGGAAGAAGCTGGGCTAGTGGTGGGCGGTGTAATCGTTGCATGGATCAGGCCGCCTGAATATCCATCACTGTTTGCAGTGCAGGTCCGCAGGGTGCTTCTACCTTGCACGTCAGTAGACTATCCGCACGTGTGCGCCCCATATTGATGGCTGCAATGGGCAAGCCCATGCCGGCACCATCGCGCACAAAACGAAAGCCCGAGAACACCATCAGCGATGAGCCGACAATCAGTATGGCGTCAATATGGTGAAGTGCTTGATTGACCGTATCGACCCGCGAACGAGGTACCGATTCTCCAAAAAACACGACGTCGGGCTTGAGTATGCCCGCGCAACGTGGACAATCTGGTACCTGGAAGCCCGAGAAATCCTGAATGTTCAGATCAACATCGCCATCCGGCGCAACAGTCGTAACGTCGGCCGTCCAGGCTGGGTTGAGCAACGCCAGCTGGTCCTGAAAGGCATGGCGATCATAGCGGGTTTCACACGACATGCAGCGCACCTGGTCCAGCCGTCCGTGCAGGTCAGTCACCTTGGTACTCCCAGCTTTTTGGTGCAAGCCATCCACGTTTTGTGTGACGAGCCTTTCAATGCGGCCCTGATGCTCCAGCTGTGCCAATTTATGGTGGGCCAGATTTGGTGTGGCTTGGGTAAAATGCATCCATCCGGCAAAGCTGCGGGCCCAATAGCGCTGGCGCGCCGCTTTGCTGCCCATAAACGTATCAAATTCCATGGGCTGGGTACGTTTCCAGTCGCCGTTGTTGTCACGGTAGTCCGGAATACCAGACGCTGTGCTGCATCCTGCACCGGTAATCACCAGCAGCCTGGAATAGTCGGTTAAAAAGCGGATAAGGCAATCCATGTCAGTACGTTTTTTATTCATTGCCTCAAACATACGATCATCACTGTGAAAACCCTTACTGTACAACCCTTGACCCAAAGCGCATTCAGCCCTTATGGCTGGATGCTTGGCAAGCCATATCCTAGCGCCAAACATCACTCGGCATTTAGCAATGCGGCTACCGATTTTTGGCACGAGCATGCATTTAACGCAGGCGAGCACGGCGAACCTGAAATACTGTGGGTTAACTACCGCATAACAGATACAGCCGTCAGCACCCTGGAAAAGCATATTGTGACCGAACAGGCGATTGTGCCACTGACCGGTCCAATCATCCATATTGTGGCAGCCAGTCGGCCCGACGGACAGCCCGATCTGGACTCTCTTGCGGCTTTTTATGTGCCGCAAGGAAGTGGTATCTGCATGAGCAAACATTGCTGGCATGCAACGCGCATACAACAACCGGATACCCAGGTCACTTGCTTGATGCTTACTCGTACATCGACGACGAAAGACCTTGTCAAACACCTGGTCGCTGGTGCACCAGCGCACGAAAGTGCGATTGCGTCTGTCGATAATGTCCGTATTCAGGCTTGATGTG
>DAHVSI010000021.1 GCA_027324645.1 Castellaniella sp.
CTAGAAGAAGCAAACGGCCGGTTGGGTCTTGGGTTGGCCCAAGACGAAATCATTTATCTGGAACAAGCGTTCTCCAGGTTGGAGCGTAATCCAACCGATGTAGAGCTGATCATGTTTGCCCAGGCAAACAGTGAACATTGCCGGCATAAAATTTTCAATGCCGACTGGATCATTGACGGTGTTGATCAAAAACATACGTTGTTCGACATGATCCGTGCAACGCACCAGGCGCAACCCACGGGGACAGATGTTGCCTATGCAGATAATGCAGCGGTCATGGAAGGCGGCCCGGCACAGCTGTTTTATGCAGAAATGCCCCAGGATGCGCCAGCTAGCTATCAAAGTCGGCCTGTAGTTCAGCATACGCTCATGAAGGTCGAAACACACAACCATCCCACGGCGGTTGCACCATTTCCTGGTGCCTCGACAGGAGCGGGCGGGGAAATACGTGACGAAGGCGCCACGGGCAGGGGCGCAACGCCCAAGGCCGGCCTGACTGGTTTTACGGTTTCCAATTTGCAGCTTCCCGGCTACGTTGAACCCTGGGAAAACGAGAGTCACGCCCAGCCTCCCCATTTGGCTACCGCCGCAGACATCATGCGGGACGGGCCGCTTGGGGGCGCCGCATTCAATAACGAATTTGGTCGCCCCAATTTGCTAGGGTATTTCCGTACGTTCGAGCAAACCATCCATGGAACACGTTGGGGCTATCACAAGCCGATCATGATTGCCGGCGGGCTGGGCAGTATTGACGATAAGCTTACCCATAAAGACCCAATCGCCCCGGGCAGCTTGCTGATTCAGATTGGCGGGCCGGGCATGCGTATTGGTATGGGCGGTGGTGCGGCATCCAGCCAGACGACCAGCGGCCAGGGGCTTGATTTTGATTCGGTCCAGCGTGAAAACCCCGAGCTGCAGCGTCGGGCGCAGGAACTGATTAACAGGTGT
Source organism: Castellaniella sp. (assembly GCA_027324645.1). Classification (GTDB taxonomy): domain Bacteria; phylum Pseudomonadota; class Gammaproteobacteria; order Burkholderiales; family Burkholderiaceae_B; genus JAJYRX01. The sequence continues at coordinate 949 of DAHVSI010000021.1, forward strand.
TGGCAACTGGGCGAACGTAATCCTATTATCGCCATTCACGATGTGGGCGCAGGAGGGCTGTCCAATGCCTTTCCAGAGCTGGTTCATGACGCTGGACGTGGTGCGCTGTTCGATCTCTCCCTTGTTCAGGTTGCTGAGACCGGCATGTCGCCGGCAGAGATCTGGAGCAACGAATCCCAAGAGCGTTACGTGCTGGCCATTGCGCCGGATGATTTGTCCTGGTTTGAACGCATAGCGCAACGCGAACGTTGCCCATGGGCCGTTGTTGGGGTGGCCACAGAACAACGTCAGCTTCGCGTCACTCTGGGCGAGGGGCTGCCTGGCGTAGCAAAGCCCAGTGGCCCTTCCAATCCGGCGCAGCCCCGACCGGTTGATTTGCCGCTTGACGTCATACTGGGAAAAATGCCTCGTATGGTGCGTGATGTGGCAAGCACTCCCGGTCCAGAAGGGTCTCTGGACCTCACGCTTATCGACCTTGATGAAGCCGTGCATCGCGTTCTTAGACATCCAACCGTTGCCAGTAAAAACTTTCTGGTCACCATCGGCGACCGCTCAGCAGGCGGCCTGACTGCCAGGGACCAGTTGGTTGGGCCATGGCAAGTACCAGTGTCTGACTGCGCCGTCACTCTGACAGATTTTGACGCCCTGGATGGCCAGGCGATGGCCATGGGCGAAAAATCACCGCTGGCGGTGTTGAACGCACCAGCGTCCGGCCGCATGGCCGTCACCGAGGCCTTGACTAATCTGCTGGCGGCTGATGTCCGGGCGCTGGATCAGATTAAGCTTTCCGCCAACTGGATGGCGGCGTGTGGCTCAGAAGGGCAAGACGCTGCGTTATACGAAACAGTCCAAGCAACCAGTCTGTGGTGTCAGGAACTTGGCCTGTCGATTCCTGTGGGCAAGGACTCGCTGTCTATGCGCACCGCCTGGCAAGAGCAAGACCAGTCGCACGAAGTCATTGCGCCGGTATCGCTGGTAGTCACAGCATTCTCCCAGGTGCAGGACGTCCGGGCGACCCTGACACCGCAGCTGCGCACCGATGTTGAAAGTGTCTTGTTATTGATTGATCTGGGCCAGGGCAATCAGCGACTGGGCGGTTCTGTCCTGGCAAACTGCTTTGGCCAGGTTGGTGACGCCGCGCCCGATATGACTGATTCCGGCCTCGTCAGGGCATTTGCCCAGGCGATCCGCGACCTGGCCGATACCAACGATATTCTGGCCTATCATGACCGGTCAGATGGCGGGGTGTTTGCCACAGTGTGCGAAATGGCCTTCGCTGGGCATACCGGCGTGTCAATGAACCTTGACATGCTCACCATTGACCCCCACGCAGCCGATTGGGGCGACTATAAAATTTACCCCGAACAGGTAGCCGTCCAGCGCGATGAACTGACGCTCAAGGCATTGTTCAATGAAGAGGCTGGCGTCGTCATTCAGGTGCCACGCAATCGACGCGATGCAGTGCTACAACAGCTGCGTACGGCTGGCTTGTCCAAATATACGCATGTTCTTGGGGCACCAAATAACGCTGACGAGGTTCAGATTTATCGTGATGGTGCTTGTATCGCCAAATATTCGCGTGCTGCTTTGGCACGTGAATGGCACGAGGTTTCGCGACGGATTGCTGCATCGCGCGCTCATCCCGACTGCGCGCAGGCAGAAGCCAAGCGCTGGGACGACATAAAAGACCCCGGTTTGCATGCAACCGGGATCAATTTTGATCCTCAAGACAACATTGCGGCGCCGTACATTGCCACTGGCGTGCGCCCAGCTGTGGGTATTTTGCGCGAGCAGGGCAGCAACAGCCATGTCGAGATGGCTTGGGCATTTGATCAGGCCGGGTTTGAAGCCATCGACATGCCGATGTCCGATCTACAGTCGGGCGACGCCACGCTGAACAACCTCAAGGGGCTGGTCGCAGTGGGCGGATTCAGCTACGGTGACGTGCTGGGCGCCGGACAAGCCTGGGCCCGAACAATCAAATTCAATCAGCGTTTGTCCGAACAGTTTTCATCCTTTTTTGACCGTGACGACACCTTCGCCCTGGGGGTGTGCAACGGGTGTCAGATGATGGCGGCCCTGGCGGACATGATCCCTGGCGCAGAGCATTGGCCACAATTTACGCGCAACGTATCTGGCCAGTTTGAAGGTCGTCTGGCCATGGTCCATGTCAACGAATCCCCATCCATATTTATGCAGGGACTGCAAGGAGCGCGGCTTCCTATTGTTTCCGTACATGGCGAGGGGTTTGCCGACTTCAGCAAGCAGGGTGATGCTGACCAGGCAAAGGCTGTATTGCAATACGTGGATAATTACGGCCATGTCACCACCGATTACCCTGCCAACCCAAGCGGCAGCCCAGATGGCCTGGCTGCTTTCACGTCGCAGGATGGCCGGTTCACCATCATGATGCCGCATGCTGAACGTGTCGTGCGTAACGTCACCATGTCCTGGGCGCCCAATAAATGGTCACCGCTTGATGCGGGTCGTGACGAAGCACCACAAGGAGGCTTCACACCCTGGATGCGGATGTTTCATAACGCGCGGGTCTGGTCGGACGGATGAAATTTTTAGTGTGCAGACGTATAATCTTGCTTTGCGTGGAGCTTATTTATGCGTCTTCTTAAGAAAGGTCTTACCTTTGATGATGTGTTGCTCGTGCCGGCATACTCCAACGTCTTGCCGCGTGACACATCTTTGGTTACTCACTTCACTCGCGATATCACCCTAAATATCCCCCTGGCCTCAGCGGCCATGGATACAGTCACCGAATCGGGCATGGCCATCGCCATGGCACAAGAGGGCGGTATTGGCATTATCCACAAAAACTTGTCTATCGATGCGCAGGCGCGCGAAGTCGCCCGCGTCAAGCGCCACGAATTCGGCATCGTCATTGATCCCATTACCGTGACGCCCGAAATGAAAGTACGCGATGCCATTGCATTGCAGCAGCAGCACGGGTTTTCCGGTCTGCCGGTCATTGAGCAAGGCAAACTGGTCGGTATTGTTACTAACCGCGATCTCCGTTTTGAAGATCGGCTCGACCTGGCACTGCGCGACGTCATGACCCCGCAGGACCGGCTGGTCACCATGCCCGAGGGCGCTACGCTTGAACAGGCGCAAGCGCTTATGCACAAGCATCGGCTTGAGCGCGTGCTGATTGTCAACGACGCTTTTGAGCTGCGTGGGCTTGCCACGGTCAAAGATATTGTCAAGAACACTGCACACCCCAAGGCTAACAAGGACAACCAAGGTCAGCTCAGGGTGGGTGCAGCCGTCGGAGTCGGCGACAACACCGAGGCCCGGGTTGAAAAGTTGGTCAATGCTGGGGCGGACGTTCTGGTCGTTGACACCGCCCACGGACACTCTGCAGGGGTGGTCGATCGCATCCGCTGGATCAAACAGCACTACCCAGGCGTGCAAGTGGTAGGCGGCAATATTGCAACTGCTGCCGCTGCGCTGGCCCTGGTGGAAGCGGGTGCCGACGGCGTCAAGGTTGGCATCGGCCCCGGGTCCATTTGTACGACGCGTATTGTTGCCGGCGTCGGTGTACCACAAATGATGGCTATCTCCGACGTCAGCGAGGCACTTAAGGACACCGGTGTCCCACTCATCGCCGATGGCGGTATACGTTATTCAGGCGATATTTCCAAGGCACTGGCCGCTGGAGCGTCAACCTGCATGATGGGCAGCATGTTTGCCGGTACCGAAGAATCCCCGGGCGATGTCGTGCTGTATCAGGGGCGGTCCTACAAGTCTTACCGCGGCATGGGCAGTCTTGGCGCCATGTCTGCCGGCTCTGCCGACCGATATTTTCAGGACCCCGCCAATAATGCCGATAAACTGGTCCCCGAAGGCATTGAAGGTCGCGTGCCCTACAAGGGCAGCGTCATCGCCCTTCTGTATCAGTTGGTTGGCGGTATCCAGGCATCCATGGGCTACTGTGGCAGTGCGTCCATCGCTGAACTCCATGATAAGGCTCAGTTTGTCGAGATCACGGCTGCCGGTGTACGCGAATCCCACGTTCACGACGTCCAGATCACCAAAGAAGCCCCCAACTATCGCGCTGACTAAACAGGAGCCTGCATGCATCAGCGTATTCTTGTGCTGGACCTCGGTTCACGATTCACCCAGTTAATCGCACGCCAGGTCCGTGGCGCTGGTGTGTATGCTCAAATCCTGCCTGTAACCAACATGGCGGCTGTCAACCAATCACTGGCACAACCAGGTCTGGCGGGCATTATTCTGTCAGGTTCTGATGCACTGGATGACGCGGCCGACGCACCGTCCGTGCCCAGTGTCGTGTTTGATGCTCGGGTACCTATGCTGGGCATAGGCTATGGCATGCACGCCATGGCACTGCACTATGGTGGCCAGGTGACGCTCAATGCAAACCTGGTCGCCCAGACCGGCATTTCGTCAGTATCCGGAAAACAGCTGGCCGCAACCGTGCGGGCACGTGGCCACACCAAACTCCTTGACGGCATTCAGGACCGCTCCAACCAGGCTGGCCATGGCTTGCTTGATGTGTCACTGGCCGCTGTTGGTTGTGTTACTCAGTTACCGCCCGGTTTTGTGCGCATGGCGTCAACCGAACTGTGTGACATTGCCGGCATGGCCGATCAGGAGCGTGCTCGATACGGGGCCCAGTTCCACCCCGAGGTCGCCGGCACAACCCAAGGTAACCGTATAGTGCACCGCTTTGTACGCGAATTGTGCGGCTGCACGGGCGACTGGAACATGCCTGATTACGTCGAAGAATCGGTAGCAGCCATTCGCAATCAGGTGGGTGATGACACCATCATTCTTGGTCTGTCAGGCGGTGTTGATTCCTCCGTTGCAGCGGCCTTGATCCATCGCGCGATTGGCAAACAGCTGGTGTGCGTCTTTGTTGACCATGGGTTGCTGCGGCTTAATGAAGCAGAACAGGTGCTTGACATGATGGGCGACCATCTTGGCATCAATATCGTGCATGTGGATGCCAGCGACCAGTTTATGCAGCACTTGACGAGCGTGACTGACCCTGAAGCCAAACGCAAAATCATTGGCCGTGAATTCATTGAGGTATTTCAGGAGCAGGCATCAAAAATATCCGATGCTCGCTGGCTGGCACAGGGCACCATTTATCCCGATGTCATTGAATCAGCAGCCTCGGGCTCCGGCAAGGCTGTCGCTGTTAAGTCGCACCACAATGTAGGTGGCTTGCCCGACACTCTTAACCTGAAACTGCTTGAGCCCTTGCGGGACCTCTTCAAGGATGAAGTCCGTGAGCTTGGTATCAGCCTTGGGTTGCCGCCTGCCATGGTGCATCGCCATCCATTTCCTGGTCCCGGTCTGGGCGTGCGCATTCTGGGCGAGGTCCGTCGCGACTATGCCGATACGCTGCGACGCGCCGACGCCATCTTTATCGAAGAGCTGCATAACACCCTGGATCCTGACCGTAACCAATCTTGGTACGAGCTGACCTCTCAAGCATTTGCTGTGTTCCTGCCAGTCAGCTCGGTGGGCGTTACGGATGGCGGCCGTCGCTATGAGCCTGTTATTGCCCTGCGTGCGGTAGAAACCACTGATTTTATGTCGGCCAGATGGGCCCGCTTACCGTACGAATTACTGGAACGTGTGTCGACACGCATTATTTCTGAGGTTGGCGGGGTCAGCCGCGTGGTGTATGACATTTCGGGCAAACCGCCGGCGACCATTGAGTGGGAGTGAGAATGGCTTCGTTATAAAGCCGGACGGTCAAGGTAGAAACATCCGCCGTTATTCGTCATCCGCATCCAGAGAATAAACTGGTTTGGCTTCGCCAGGTGGCTCGTGATCCAACGTAGCACGAGTTGCCTGCCGCGCGATTGACTGGACGGCAGGCATGGCCTTACGCGGGACAAATGCCACTTCCAAATCTAAAGCGTTGGCAAGTGCGATCAGGCTCGAGAGCCGCAGATCGCTAAGCTCGTAACCGGTAACCCGTTTTAAAAATCCAGGCAATAATAGCCAGGCAAACGGCAAAAAACAGGACAATCATGGCCAGGCTCAGGCCTATGGATACGTCCGATACGCCATAAAAGCTCCACCTGAAGCCGCTGACCAGGTACACCACCGGATTAAACAGGGTCAGTTTTTGCCAAATTGGCGGTAGCATATCAATGGAATAAAACGTTCCCCCCAAAAACGTCAGGGGCATGATCAGCAATAATGGCACCAGCTGCAGCTTTTCAAAGCCATCGGCCCATATGCCAATAATAAAGCCAAGCAGGGCAAACGTTGTCGCCGTGGCCGTCATGTAAAACATCATCCATACCGGATGCTGAATATCCATCGGTACAAAAACACTGGCGGTAGCCAGTATGAGCAGACCGATCAGAATGGATTTGGTGACCGCAGCACCCACGTAGCCCAGCACGATTTCAAAGTACGAAACGGGTGCCGAGAGAATCTCATAGATTGTGCCGGAAAACTTGGGGAAATAAATGGCAAATGAGGCATTTGACACGCTTTGCGTAAGCAGCATCATCATGATCAGGCCGGGCACAATAAATGAACCATAATCAATGCCTGACACGGAGGTGATGCGCGAGCCGATGGCGCTGCCAAACACGACAAAATACAACGACGTCGACAAAACCGGAGAGATGATGCTTTGCAACAACGTGCGCCGCGTGCGCGCCATTTCAAAACGGTATATGGCCTGGATGGCGTGAATATTCATTGGTGTTGCTTACTCGACCAGGTTGACAAAAATTTCTTCCAAAGAGCTTTGTTCGGTGCGCAAATCAGTAAAGTGCACACCTTCTTGCTCCAGGCGCTGTAACAGGGCAGGGACTTGGTCCGCACCCTGTTTGGGATGGTAGGCGTAAATAAGCTCGGAGCCCTCGTCATTCAGTGTCAATTCTTTGGACTGCAATGCCTCGGGCAGTCGTGACAGAGGCTGGGCAAGCTGCAAGATCAAACGCTTTTCACCCAGGCGCCGCATGAGCGTCAGCTTGTCTTCAACCAGAAGTATTTGCCCGGCGTTAATCACCCCGATGCGGTCTGCCATCAGTTCGGCTTCTTCAATATAGTGCGTGGTCAAGATAATCGTGACGCCCGCATTGCGCAATTCACTGACTACGTCCCACATACCTCGGCGCAGTTCTACATCCACGCCGGCGGTCGGTTCGTCCAAAAACAGGATCTCGGGTTCGTGCGCCAGGGCCTTGGCGATCAGGACACGGCGTTTCATGCCGCCCGATAATTTGCGTATCTGGGTGTCGCGCTTGTCCCATAGCACCAAATCTTTAAGCGTGCGCTCTATATGGGCATCATCACGCGGTTTGCCGAAAAGGCGCCGGCTAAAGCTGACGGTGCCCCATACAGTCTCGAACGCATCGGTGGTTAATTCTTGCGGTACCAGACCAATGCGCGAACGGGCTTCGCGGTATTGGGTGACATGGTCGAATCCATCTACCAAGACTTGCCCGGAGCTGGCATTGACCAGACCACAGATAATATTGATGAGTGTGGTTTTGCCTGCGCCATTAGGACCAAGCAGAGCGAAGATTTCGCCTTGCTGGATAGACAAGTTGATGTCGTTGAGTGCTTTAAACCCGTTGCTGTAGGCTTTGTACAGCTGTTTGACGGAAACGATAGAGGTTGGCATTGTTGATGAGGTGGCTTGGCTCATGAGGCGTCACCAGCAGGCTTGTCGGCATATAACTGCCGGATGCCACGTTTTTCGAACCAGTGGTGTGCGTACGGGTTGCCGTTATAGGCATCAATTTCAGCATAGCTTGAACGCTTGTAGAACGCGCGGGCCTGGGTCAGGTCGCGGTGCGTATCAAGGCGCAGTGTATCAATGCCGGCTTGTGCAGCTAATGTTTCAAGATAATTGAGCAACCGGGTTGCAATACCCTGATTGCGCACAGAATGCGCTACCCACATGCGTTTAATTTCACCCGTACCGTCGGGTTGTACTTTCAGGGCACCGCAGCCAACAGGATGGCCGTCTTGTCGTGCCAGAATGAACCAGCCGTTTGGCGGGGTCAGTTCGTGCGGGTTGGCTGAAACGGAATTGGCCGGATCAAAGCCTTCAGTAAAGCGTGTTTGCAGTTCGCTGATATAGGCGTCAATGCAAGCCTGGGCCTCGTTGCTGGCAGGGTCGGCAATATGAATGGTGATAGCTGGCATCTGATGCACTGTAATAAGCCGTTGTCATGCTGTCAATCATTAAAAATCCCGCCTGGAAGGCGGGATTAAAGAGCGATAACTTTACCGAAAAAATGGCTTAAGCGTAAGAAACCAGCCCTTTGATTTTTTCCTGGTCATAGCCCGACCAGATTTCGTGGTCAGTTTGCACGACGGGTGCGCTGCGATACCCCATGTCGGCCAGCCGCTCAAGCTGGTCCTGATGCTTTGTGATATCAATTGCCTCGTATTCGACGCCCAGAATGTCCATATCGCGTTTAGTCAGA
>DAHVSI010000033.1 GCA_027324645.1 Castellaniella sp.
CCTTGCGGGTCACTTAAACGTGATCAGGAAGCTTGCCAAATGTCCAGGCCCTGATGCCTTGTTGGGTTAATGTGTTTTTGGTCTTGGTATGGCTACTTGCCGCCTCCTGAAACGATGCTTGCGCCGCGGCCTGGTGCGCAGCCCTGAGCTTGGCCAGATCACGTCCGCCGGAAAGAAAACGGCCCTGTTCGTCTACAACATGAAAATTCATGAGTAGATGTTGAGGCAACGCATCTAACCTGAAATCATCACGATCGGGGCGCACCCCAACCTGTTTTTGCATGTCAACGGCGATCGCGTCCAACAGGCTCTCGTTAGGATCACTCGCGTGTTCGAACCAGCGGTTATAAAACGCTGTCGCGTAATCGGGGATAGGAACACAGTGCCGCCTGAGCCGTTGCGGCAAAGATCGAACCAACTGCTCTACCTTTTCTTTCAACAAACCCGGCACGAGCCATTCCCAACGCTGCTCATCAAGCTGATTAAGCGCATACAGTGGCACTGACAACGTCACGCCATCACGCGGTGAGCCGGGTTCAAAATGGTAATCCAGCGGCAGATCGTATCCTTGCCAGGTGACCTGGCGGGGAAAGATATCGGGAGTAATGTCTGCCGCGTCGTGGCGCATCAAAAGGTCACGCGTAAGCAGCCAAGCATCACGTTGTTGTTTGTCCAGGCGGCGATACCATCGTTCAAGTGACGCTGTTTGACAAATATCGTGGGGCAACAGCTTGTCATAAAATGCCGCGATCTGAACATCGTCCACCAAAATGTCAGGTCGCCTGCTAGTGTGTTCCAGCTTGGCTATCTGTTCAATCAGTGCGCGATTGTGACGTAGAAACGGCATGCGGGATTGCATGTCACCAGCCACCAGTCCGTCCCGAATAAAGATGTCGCGAGCCACCTGCCTGTCGATACGGCCATAGTGCACTTTTCTGCCCCGGTAAACAGGCAAGCCATACAACGTGCCTGTTTCATCAGCAATCACCTGTCCGCGCCGCTTTACCCAACGGGGCTCTGACCAGCTTTTGCGTACCAGATGTGCGCCTGCCTTTTCTATCCATCTGGGATCTACTCTGGCGACATCTCGTGCAAACAATCTGGATGTTTCAACCAGTTCAGCCGCAACCAGCCACCGAGCAGAAGTTTTGGCCAGGTCAGACCCGGGATGCACCAAAAACCGAATATCACGCGTTCCCTGATAGACACGACCATCGTCAGTCCGGGTGCCAATATTGCTGAGCAACCCGGTCAGCAACGCCGTATGCAGCTGTTCGGGCGTGGCCTCTTTGCCATTGAGCCGCCAACGATGTTCGCGCACCAGTGTTTTGAGCTGGGCGTGCACATCACGCCATTCTCGAAAACGGGCGGGCGACAAAAAGGAACGCCGCAACAGGTTTTGGAACTGGCGTTGCGTCGTACGTTGCGCATACATTTGCTCGTACCAACGCCAGAGTTTGAGGTACCCGTTGAACTCCGAGCTTTTATCGCGGAAAGGCGCATGGGCTTGACGTGCAGCGTCTCTGTGCTCCATCGGTCTTTCACGAGGATCCTGAACGGACAGAGCCGAAGCGATGATCAACATCTCGGTGAGGCAGTCGTATTCTCGCGCCGCCAGAATCATGCGCGCCAGCCGGGGATCAAGAGGCAGACGGGCAACCTTACGCCCTGCCGGCGTAAGTTCCCGTGCATCGTTTAACGCATTTAACTCTTGCAGCGTCTGGTAGCCGTCAGCCACCGCGCGCCGATGCGGGGCATCGACAAAGGGAAACGTCTCGATATCGTCCAGCCCCAGTGTTTTCATCCGCAAAATCACCGAAGCAAGAGAAGATCGTAATATTTCCGGATCGGTAAACGCAGGCCGCAGGCTGTAATCCTCTTCATCGTATAGCCTGATGCACACGCCCGGGCCAACACGACCGCAACGGCCGGCCCGCTGCCTGGCGGATGCCTGGCTGATACGCTCAACATGCAGCTGCTCGACCTTGTTACGCCACGAGTAGCGTTTGACCCGTGCCAGCCCCGTGTCAACCACGTAGCGGATGCCGGGTACTGTCACAGAGGTTTCGGCCACATTGGTAGACAGGATGACCCGTGTGGCATTGGATGCCGGGCTAAAAATACGGTCCTGGGCAGCCCGCGTCAGCCTTGCGTATAGCGGCAGGATCTCGGTATGCCCTGTTACCGCAGGCTGCAACGCCTCAGCAGACTCCCTAATTTCACGCTCTCCTGGCAAAAACACCAATATGTCGCCATCACCAAAACGCTGACACTCAACTACTGCGTCGACAATTGCCGTAGTCAGGTCACGCTCCTGCTCCTCTCCATCCTGTTCGGCGTTGGCCGCTGAACCGGCCAGCACTGGCCGGTAGATAATTTCAACCGGCCAGGCCCGTCCTGAGACTTCAATGACCGGAGCATCCGTGCCGTTGTTCCGAAAATGCTTGGCAAACCGTTGCGCGTCAATGGTTGCCGAAGTGATGATCAGCTTCAGGTCAGGCCTGCGGGGCAGCAGCTGCTTAAGGTAGCCAAGCAGGAAATCAATATTCAGACTGCGCTCATGGGCTTCGTCGATAATGAGCGTATCGTAGGCCCTGAGCAAGGGATCGCGTTGGCTTTCAGCTAGCAATATCCCGTCGGTCATGAGCTTGATGGCCGTTCGGTCTGATGTCCTGTCATGGAACCGGACCTGATACCCCACCTGATCACCCAACTCGGTATGTAGCTCTTGGGCAACACGTCTGGCCACCGAACTGGCCGCCAGGCGCCGGGGTTGCGTGTGTCCAATGATGCCACTGGCGCCCCGGCCAATTTCCAGGCATATTTTGGGGAGCTGAGTCGTTTTGCCGGAACCCGTTTCACCAGAGACAATTATGACTTGGTGCGCAGCAATCGCCTGGGCTATCTGGTCGCGCTTCTGGCTGACCGGTAAATCGGGCGGATATTGAATCGTTAACTGTGTTGTCGAATGGGACATGATGATCTCATTATAATTCTGGCAATCAACCTATCATCAAAGAGCTCCAGGCATGACCCATACCCACTCTGATCCCGACAAGCTGATCATTCAGCCTCCTGATGAGCCCGATGCCAGGCAGTTTGTTCGCTGGTTCCGGCAGGTAGCACCTTACGTTCATGCATTTCGCGGCAAAACATTTGTGATCGGTTTTGGTGGCGAGTTGGTGCAAGACGGCATGCTTGAGCCGTTAATCCACGATTTGTCCCTGTTGTCGGCACTTGGGATTCGCCTCGTGATCGTACACGGCTCGCGTCCCCAGGTTAATGAGCAGTTGGCGCTCAAAGGGTGCACTAACCAATTCGGGCGCAGCACGGAACCTACATCGACACAGGCCCTGGAGTGCGCAAAGGAAGCCGCTGGCGAAATTCGCCTCGATATTGAGGCGGCATTCAGCCAGGGGCTTCCCAACACGCCCATGTCCCATGCCCAGATACAAATCATGTCGGGCAACTTCGTTACAGCACGTCCCATTGGCATCGTTGACGGAGTGGACTATCAACATGCCGGTACCGTACGCAAGATGGACACGGCATTCATGCGCTCGATTCTTGATCAA
>DAHVSI010000046.1 GCA_027324645.1 Castellaniella sp.
AAGCCGGAAAGCCATCAGGGTAGTCACGCTGGGTGCGTTTGCGAATTTGTTCGGCCTGGCGCGGGTTCATCAGGCCTGTGGTGCGTTTGTCCAGCAAGCCGTCAAGGTCAATACCGTCGATCAGGTCGACCGGATCAATAGTGTTACCACGCGATTTGCTCATTTTCTTGCCGTTCATGTCACAGACGAGCCCATGCACATAGACATCCCGGAAAGGGATTTTGTTGGTCATGTGCAAGGTCATCATGATCATGCGGGCCACCCAGAAAAAGATGATATCAAAGCCGGTTACCAGCACGTTTGAGGGCAGGTAACGCTGCATGTCTGGCGTTTGTTCCGGCCACCCCATTGTTGTAAAAGGCACCAGCGCCGAAGAAAACCACGTGTCCAGCACGTCCTCATCACGGCGCAAAGGCCCTGTGACACCGGCCTCGCTGGCCTTGGCGTAGGCTTCTTCTTCTGTGCGCCCTACAAAAATCTGGCCTTCCTCGTCGTACCAGGCAGGAATCTGGTGGCCCCACCAAAGCTGGCGCGAGATGCACCAGTCCTGGATGTTTTCAAGCCACTGGTTATAAGTGTTGGACCAGTTATCAGGGTGGAAGCGGATGTGGCCGTCAGCTACGGCCTGCAGCGCCACCTGCGTAATGCTTTTGCCCGGATGCAGGGTGCCTTCCGGCGCGGGCCGGCTCATGGCAACAAACCACTGGTTGGTCATCATGGGTTCGATGACTGTCTGGGTCCGGTCGCCACGGGGCACCATCATTTTGTGTTTGTGCGTCTGGTGCAGGGCGCCCAGATCGGTGAGATCCTGAACGATCTGTTTGCGTGCATGAAACCGGTCCATGCCGCGGTATGCCTCGGGTGCTGTCCGGGCGATACGGGCATCCAGGGTCAGAATGCTGATGGGCTCAAGTTGATGCCGCTGACCCACTGCGTAGTCATTAAAGTCGTGGGCTGGCGTGACCTTGACCACCCCGGTTCCGAACTCCCGGTCAACATAATCATCGGCAATGATGGGCAACCGCCGCCCAACGAGCGGCAGAATTACGGACGAGCCAATCAGGTGTGCGTAGCGTTCGTCATCAGGATGAACCATGACGGCAACGTCCCCCAGCATGGTTTCGGGCCTTGTGGTGGCCACAACCAGGTGGTCGGTGTCTGCGGTGGGTTCGGCAAGCGGGTAGCGGATTTCCCACAGGAAGCCTTCTTCTTCTTCACTGACGACTTCAAGGTCAGAGACGGCTGTTCCCAGGACGGGGTCCCAGTTGACCAGCCGTTTGCCGCGATAGATCAGCCCTTGTTCGTATAGGCGGACAAACGCTTCACGGACACCACGGGACATGGTGCTGTCCATGGTGAAATATTCCCGATCCCAGTCGGCTGACGCGCCAAGACGGCGGAATTGGTTGGTAATGGCATTGCCAGATTGCTCTTTCCATTGCCAAACCCGTTCTGTGAACGCTTGTCGACCCAGGTCATGGCGTGAGATGCCTTCCGCGTCAAGCTGCCGCTCGACGACAATTTGCGTCGCAATACCGGCGTGGTCTGTGCCGGGGACAAATGCCGTGTCATCGCCACACATGCGGTGATAACGAATGAGCCCGTCCATGATGGTCTGGTTAAAGGCGTGCCCCATGTGCAGGGTGCCTGTAACATTTGGGGGAGGAAACTGAATCACATAAGGATTGCCGTCGCCCCGCTGGCCGGGGTCAACATGCTGGCCGGCACTGAAATAGCCGCTCGCGGCCCAGCGCTCATACCAGCGGGACTCAATGTCCCGAGGTTCAAAACTTTTGGGAAGTTCTTCAGGGTGTGGCATTAGTGTGATCTGTTCAACAATTAGCTAGAAAGGTCGTATTTTAGAACGATGCGCGTAAGCGCTGTCATGCTAAAATGGCGGGCTGACACAAGACTTTATCAAAGTTATTGTTTTGATTGAAAATAACTCTTTTCTGGAATCATTTTTTCATGGCTACTGAACGCACTTTGTCCATTATCAAGCCCGATGCCGTTGCCAAAAATGTGGTCGGCCAAATTATCGCCCGTTTCGAGCAGGCAGGCCTAAAGGTTGTGGCTGCACGTATGCAGCAGTTGTCGCGCACCGAAGCCGAGCGCTTTTACGAAGTTCATAAAGAGCGCCCATTTTACGGCGAGCTGGTTGATTTCATGGTGTCGGGGCCTGTGGTCGTGCAGGTCCTTGAAGGGGACAACGCCATTGCCCGCAACCGTGAGCTCATGGGTGCAACCAACCCCAAAGAGGCCGAAGCCGGCACTATCCGTGCTGATTTTGCCGAAAGCATTGACGCCAATGCGGTACATGGTTCCGATTCGCCCGAAACAGCGGCAACGGAAATCGCTTTCTTTTTTGCTGAAAGCGCCATCTGCAGCCGCTAATTACTGCTGTCTACCAAACAGGTTACATGTCAACACCTACCGTCAGACCCGCACATCCATTGTCTACAACGCCGGCCCCGCTTAATCTGCTGGGGCTTGATGCCCAGGCGCTTGCCGCACAGGTAAGCGAATGGGGCGGCAAGCCGTTTCGCGCTCGGCAGCTGTTGCGCTGGATGCATCAGCGTTATGCGGACGATTTCAACGATATGACGGACCTGGCCCGCGATTTTCGCACCATGCTCTCGCAAGAGTGCGAAATCTCGGTGCCTCCTGTATCGTCCGAACACAGTTCCCGCGACGGGACGCGCAAATGGCTGTTTGCTGTCGACCGCTCCAACGCCATCGAAACAGTCTTCATTCCTGAAGACGACCGGGGCACGTTATGCATTTCCAGCCAGGCGGGTTGCACCGTTGGGTGTCCGTTCTGTTCCACCGGCTATCAGGGTTTCAGTCGCAATCTGTCAACGGCCGAGATCATTGGTCAGCTGTGGTACGCCAACAAGGCGTTGCGCAGTCAGCCTCAACACTCGCGCATTGGCAGCGACCAGGCGGACTTAACAACACCCAGGCAAATGCCGGAGCGCATCATCAGCAATGTGGTCATGATGGGCATGGGCGAGCCACTGCTTAACTACGATCAATTGCTGGGCGCTTTGCGCCTCATGCTCGATGACAACGCCTATGGCTTGTCGCGGCGCCGGGTAACCGTTTCTACATCGGGTGTCGTGCCCATGATCGACCGCCTTGGCCGCGATTGTCCGGTTGCGCTGGCTGTGTCCCTGCATGCGCCCAACGATGCGTTGCGCGACAAGCTCGTGCCGCTTAATAAAAAGTACCCGCTGGCGCAGCTGCTGGATGCATGTAACCGGTACCTTGAACATGCACCACGTGATTTCATCACGTTCGAATACATTATGCTCGACGGCATCAACGATACCGATGAGCATGCCCGCGAGCTCATTGCACTAGCCAGGCAAATCAAGTGCAAGTTCAATCTGATACCATTTAATCCGTTTCCGCAGTCAGGACTCAAGCGCTCGTCGCCCGAGCGCGTGAAGGTCTTTGCACGGCGGCTCATGGATGCCGATATCGTGACGACGGTGCGCAAAACACGCGGAGACGATATTGCCGCAGCCTGCGGACAACTCGCAGGTGATGTCACCGACCGCACACGCATCGCCGAACGCATGCCCGAGCGGGCGGCGATAGCCATCAAGGAGCGTGGATGAACGACCAACTATCCAATCAGGCCGATGCACAGGCTGATCAACCGCCCGGGCAGCAGCCCGACACTCTTGGTCCCACCCTCAGGCATCTGCGCGAGGCAAAGCAAATCACACCGGCGGAAGCCTGCAGACGGCTCAAGTTCTCCAAAAGTCAGCTCGAGGCCCTGGAAACCGAGCAATGGGAACGTCTGCCCAAAGGCATGTCTTTGCGGGGGTTTGTCAAAAATTACGCCCGTTATCTCGATGCCGACGTTGATGCCATGCTCAGCATGCTCGATAGCCAGGTAGAGCAGCCTCAGCCGTCCTTTGTAAGTAACAACCCAGCGGCAATGTCCAATGGGGCTGACCTGGCCGTCCAGGAAGACCTGCCGCGGCGGCCATGGGGTTGGCTGTTCATCATTCTTGTGGTGGTCGTTGTTGCGGCGTTTTATGCCATCAATCGCGGCTGGGTGCCCGATTCCTGGCTTGTTTTTGACTGGCTAAAGTCCTTTAAATCATGACGGATGAAGTAACCGCCAAACCATCTTCGGCACCGACTTCGGTCGGAGCCGCCTTACGCAAACCAACACGTGCAGTAGCCGTTCGCTGGGGCGACAACGTCGTCCAGGTAGGCGGCGGCGCCCCTGTCGTGGTGCAGTCCATGACCAATACGGATACGGCCGAAGCCATTGCCACCGCTATCCAGGTGCGGCAGCTGGCCCAGGCAGGTTCCGAGCTGGTGCGCATTACGGTCAATACACCCGAAGCGGCCCGTGAAGTCATTGAAATCCGCAATCAGCTTGATCGCATGAATGTATCGGTGCCATTGGTGGGCGACTTCCATTTCAATGGACACAAACTGCTTACCGAGTATCCGGACTGTGCCCAGGCGTTGTCCAAATACCGTATCAACCCCGGCAATATGGGTGGCGGTAAACGACGGGACGATAACTTTGCGCGCATGATCGACGTTGCCTGTCGCAACGACCGGCCAGTGCGTATTGGTGTTAACTGGGGCAGCCTTGACCAGGAATTGCTGGCCCGCATGATGGACAACAACAACCAGCGTGCGCAACCCTGGGACGCCGGGGCGGTCATGCGCGACGCATTGGTGGTGTCAGCCATAAGCAATGCACAACGGGCTGAAGAACTGGGTTTGCCAGGCGATGCAATCGTCCTGTCATGCAAAGTCAGCCAGGTGCAAGACCTCATTACGGTTTACACCGATTTATCTGCACGCTGTGATTATCCGCTGCATCTGGGCCTGACCGAAGCCGGTATGGGCAGCAAAGGCATTGTTGCTTCTACCGCGGCACTTTCAGTGCTGTTGCAGCAAGGTATCGGCGATACCATACGTATTTCCCTTACACCCGAACCCGGCGGCGACAGGACGCGTGAAGTCATTGTGGCCCAGGAAATCCTGCAAACCATGGGGCTGCGGGCATTTACACCCATGGTGGTTGCCTGTCCCGGATGCGGACGCACCAGCAGTACTTTTTTTCAGGAACTTGCTGACAGCATCCAGTCATTCCTTCGCGATCAAATGCCAGTCTGGAAAAATCAGTGCGCAGGGGTCGAAAACATGCACGTCGCTGTCATGGGCTGCGTGGTTAATGGTCCCGGCGAGAGCCGGCATGCCGATATTGGCATCAGTCTGCCTGGCACGGGCGAAGTTCCCGCGGCCCCCGTCTATATCGATGGCAAGCGAACAGTCACACTCAAGGGCGACACCATTGCTTCCGAGTTTCAGCAAATTGTGCAGGACTACGTGCAAGAACGTTACGGCACCGGCCAGTCTGCTCCTTCCAGCAGCGATGCCAACTAGCTGTCGCAGTTTTCGGTTTTCTCCCTTCCAATATGTCACAGTCTTTCAAGAAAGTTCATGCCATCACCGGCATGAAAGATATTCTTCCCGATACCAGCCACGAGTGGCTGGCCCTGGAATCGTTGATGCAGCAATGGCTGGCGGCCTACGGGTATCGCAATATCCGCACACCGGTACTTGAGCACACACGGCTTTTTGCCCGGGGCATTGGTGAAGTGACAGATATCGTTGAAAAAGAGATGTATTCGTTTACGGATGTCCTTAACAACGATCGCCTCACCATGCGCCCTGAGTTCACGGCGGGTATTGTGCGGGCGGCCATCGAGCACAACATGCTGTACGATCGGCCACACCGGCTGTACACCCAGGGCCCCGTGTTCCGTCACGAACGACCCCAGCGTGGCCGCTACCGGCAGTTCCATCAGATCAGTGTCGAAGCCCTGGGCATGCCGGGTCCCGACATTGACGCCGAACACATCCTCATGCTGGCCCGTTTGTGGAAAATGCTTGGGCTGGACGACATCAGACTGGAGTTGAACTGTCTTGGACAAAGCGCCGAGCGGGCGGCACACCGGCAGGCACTGATTGCCTATCTTGAAAAGCATGTTGATATTCTTGACGAAGACGCTCGCAGGCGCATGTACACCAATCCTTTGCGTGTTCTTGACACTAAAAATCCTGCATTGCAGACAATGGCCAATGAGGCGCCGGCTCTTGAACAGTTCCTGGGCGATGAGTCGCGCGCACACTTTCAAGGGGTTCGCGATCGCCTCGATGAGGCCGGCATTGCCTATAAGCTTAATCCGCGTCTGGTGCGTGGTCTGGACTATTACAACCTGACGGTATTCGAATGGATAACGGATCGCCTGGGAGCCCAGGGGACCGTGTGCGGCGGTGGCCGGTACGATGACCTGTTTGCGTTGCTGGGCGGCAAGCCGGCACCGGCTACAGGCTTTGCCATCGGGCTTGAGCGGTTGCTTGATCTGTGGGCGCAGGCGCGTCCGATCGCCCACCCGGCCGAGTGCCAGGTGTATCTGATTCATCAGGGGGACGCAGCGCAACGTGTTGCCATGCAAGTGGCGGAGCAACTGCGCGACAACGATTTACGGGTTATCGTACATGCGGGCTCCACGGGCTTCAAATCGCAATTCAGGCGGGCGGACGCCAGTGGTGCGAAGGCTGCAGTCATTATTGGCCCTGACGAATTAACGGCAGGAACGGCAAGCGTAAAGTGGCTGCGTGCTGATGCAGCAAGTGCGCAACAACAGCAGGCCATTGAGCTGGCTGATTTGGCAACCTATCTTAAAACAAAGGTATAAGAATGGCTTACGACCTGGAAGAACAGGAAAAACTGGACGCATTGCGTGACTGGTGGGCCAAGTACGGCACCCTCATTGTTTTGCTGGTGCTGGCCGCAGCGCTTTCCGTTGCAGGGTGGCGCGGCTGGCAATGGTACCAAGGCCATAAGGCCAGCCAAGCCATGGGGTATTTTGAAGCGCTGGAGCAGGCGGCCGAACGGTCGGATGACGAGTCACTCGAGCGTGTTCGTACGGCAAGCCAAACTCTGCGTGACGATTTCTCCAGTTCTGGTTATACGCCGCGTGGCATGCTGTTAGCAGCTAGCGCATTGCAAAAAAACGGGGACACCGAAGACGCCATCGAACAGCTTCGCTGGGTTGCCGAACATAGTACTGACGAGTCGTTGGTGCAGCTCGCCCGTCTCAGAATGGGTGGGCTGTTGCTGGACAAGGGGGACTATGACGAGGCGCTTGATCAGCTCGACAATCCGCCAAAAGCGTTTCAGGCACTTTATGCTGACCGTCGGGGTGATATCTTTTTTGCCCAGGGTGAAGTCGACAAGGCACGCGACGAGTGGCAAACAGCACTGGATAATCTCGGTGACGAACCTCTGGCGCAAATCGTCCAGCTTAAACTCGACGCATTAAATGGAGCCTAATCATGACTGTTCCTGCATTTCGCCGTTTTCTGACTTCAGTCCTGGTTGGCATAAG
>DAHVSI010000047.1 GCA_027324645.1 Castellaniella sp.
GTGGGCCGCTGGTTATTTTCCCCTAACGCGATAAATAGATCACCCTGGCTGTCAAACACCAGACGCGATCCAAAATGCACACCGACAGACAACTTGGGGCTTTGCCGAAAAATGACAGTGAAATCTTTAAGCTGGCGGGCATCTTCGGACAAAACACCGTAACCAACGGTTGTGCCGGCCTTACCGTCGTCCCCCTGTTCAGCA
Organism: Castellaniella sp.; assembly: GCA_027324645.1. Lineage (GTDB taxonomy): Bacteria > Pseudomonadota > Gammaproteobacteria > Burkholderiales > Burkholderiaceae_B > JAJYRX01. The sequence continues at coordinate 205 of DAHVSI010000047.1, forward strand.
TACGACAAATAGACGTGTCGACTTTGTGCAAAGTCAGGCGCCAGAGCAACGTCCAGCAAACCGCCCTGCGAGCGCGCATACACGCTGGGCACACCATCGATTGCCTTGGACAGGCCGTCTTTGGCGGTCCAGTGGTAAAGACGGCCCGGCCTTTCGGTGATCAGAGCACCCGCCCCATCTGGCAGGAATGCCATCGACCAGGGATGCTCAAGATCGGCGGCCTCTTCCGTGACAACGATTGAGCCTTTCTCGCTGGGTAATGTGTGCGCCGCAAACGCCGAGGCTTGCACAATACCGGCCAGTAATGCCGTGGTGGCTGCAATCAAGAGTGTGCGCTGCGTAAGCATGGCTTGAAGGTGCTTCGCACCCGATCGATAAGTTCACCGAATCTAGCTTTTGTTTCATTGGCAGTAAAGGTTCGCACTTCGAACTCCTCGTGCAAGTCTACGAACCATCTTATTTGAATCGTTCGATTCACTCAATAGGATTGAGTTGGCTGGTTGACCCATAACGTGTGGAGCGCCGATCATCCAGGCCGACCGGCCAGCGCCAGTTTGCGGGGCGCCACGTGTTTCAGCTGGATGAGCAGTTTGCCCAACCGAATCTGACGGGAGGAGCCTGTGGTGTGAAAAACCGCCTGCACCGGCGTCTGTGTGGATAGACCTAGGCGCCGTGCAGCAATGTCTGGTCAATGGCCGCGGTTTTCAACCTGGCCGGTTGCGATTAGATTTAAGTGTTAAATTCACCTATGGGTTGAATTTCAGGGAAAAATCTAGCAACTTCAGTGGCGCCTGATTAGATTTTGACGTATATTTATCATATGAGTGAACATTCGCGACATCAGATAATCAAACGTCTGCAGGCGGAGCTTCCTCGGGGAGCGCCGTTCGATCTTGCTGTGCTTGAAACCTTTGGCGTGTCCTCCCAACTGGCTGCTCGCTACGCCGAAAGCGGCTGGCTGGTGCGCCTGGGGCATGGCGTCTATGCCTATCCCAACGACAACTTTGGAGCTAGCGGTGCGTTGCAGCTTCTGCAAGAGCGGGTTGCTGGGCTGCACATCGGCGGCAAAAGCGCTCTGGCGCTGCAAGGGGTTCGGCACAACCTGGCTCCCAGAGAAAACTTGGTGCTCTGGGGCGATGTCCGCTTTACGTTGCCTACCTGGTTCACCAAGCGTTTTCCATCGCGCTACGTCACCGCCAGACTGTTCGACTGGCCCAACGATGGCCTCGTCAGCAAAACCCTGCATACACCACCCGGACAGCCTGCTGGACTGCGGGTGGCAGTGCCCGAACGCGCAGTGCTGGAGCTGCTCTACGACACCGGCACGCGGGAAAGCCTCGACGAGTCCCGCAACCTGTTCGACGGCCTGCGCTCACCGCGCAAGGACGTGCTCGGACGGCTGCTGGCTTGCTGCACCAGCGTCAAGACCGTGCGCCTGTTCTTGACCTGGGCGCGGGAAACCGACGTTATTGACGTGGATGAGTTGCTGGCGCAATACCCGGTACGCTCCGGCAGTGCCAGGCGCTGGATAAGTCGGCTGGACGATGGAACTCTTTTAAGCCTGAACCCTCATGGATAAACACTACGCCGACACCGTTCGCCTGCTGCTGAACATCGCGCCTGATGTGTTCGACAACGACATATTCGCCATGAAAGGTGGTACGGCCATCAATCTGTTCCTGCAGGACATGCCCCGCCTGTCGGTAGATATAGATGTAGTGTACTGCCTTTGGCAAACACCCCGCGACCAGGCATTACAGGATATCAACCAGGAACTGGCCGCCGTCGCGCAGCGCGTCGAACGCCATGGCATACAGACACGGCTGATCCGCAGTAAAGACCTTGGCGATACCAAGCTGATCGCCGAGAACGAGACCGGCCAGGTCAAAGTCGAGGTCAATATCGTGTTTCGTGGCACGGTGCTGCCCATTGAGCGCAGACCGTTAAGTTCCCGCACTGGCGATCTGTTCGGGGTTGAATTTGCGGTGCCGGTGCTCGCTTCGGACGAACTCTATGCAGGCAAGCTGGTTGCCGCCCTGGATCGCCAGCATCCGCGGGACCTGTTCGATGTCTGGCTGTTGTTCCAGACCGGGGGTCTGACCGATGCCATGGTCGAGTGCTTCGTGGTCTATCTGGCAGGGCATAACCGGCCCACCCATGAGGTGCTGTTCGGCAACGACAAGGACATCGCGGCCGAATATGAACGCGCTTTCGTGGGTATGACTGAAGTGGACTGCCCACTTGAGGTTTTGCTCGAAACCCGCACCCAACTACGCCAGGAACTGCCGCAGCGGCTGAGTGCAGCCCACCGGCAGTTCCTGAGTGGACTGGCACGCGCCCAACCCGACTGGTCGCTGCTGCAATGCCCGCATGCCGACCAGTTGCCTGCCTTGCGCTGGAAGCTCGCCAACTTGGCAACCTTCAGGAGACGTCGTCCACGAGACTTTGCCGCGCAGGCTGATATGCTTGATGTCGGGTTGCGTTCTGGGCGATGAGCAGTGGGCACCATCGCCCAGAATGCAAAAGCCAGAAATTACAGACTAGCTCCGAAGACTGATTCCGGCAGTCAGCCCATCGCTGTCGGACCGTGCATAGGGGTGACCAATGGCTTTTGCCTGTTGTATCGCAGACTCTGGGAGGCCCACACGAAACTCGGTGCGATTCAGTAGACGTCGCTGGACACAAAAAAGGCCGAAACGCAAAAAGTTTTCGGCCTTTTTCAGTTGCCATGGACGTTGATGGATGTCCAGGGATAAAAGTATTGGAGCGGGAAACGAGGCTCGAACTCGCGACCTCAACCTTGGCAAGGTTGCGCTCTACCAACTGAGCTATTCCCGCCATGCCGGCTGCCCTGGCACGATGAATACCCTGGCCACGCCTGCAAAAAAAGAATCATAGCATATTTTGTTGGTGCGCTTCGTTGCCCTGCATTCCCGTACAATGCTCTCCTGCCCTTTGCAGTTCCTTTGCTGTTTATCCATGCAAGATCTAACTTCCCTGAACACGCTTGCGCTAGCCTCACGGGCCAACACTTTTCTGGCCTATCGCGATGCCGGCCAGCTGCCGCTGGTCAGCCAGCTTATTGACAGGTATGGGCAGCCGTTCATTTTGGGCGGGGGCAGCAACGTTGTACTCATGCCCCGGTTGCAGCGGCCCGTCGTACACGTTGTGTCGCGCGGCATACAGGTATTGGAACAAACCGCCACTCACCGTCTGGTGCAAGTCGCCGCCGGCGAAAACTGGCATGACTGGGTAGCTTGGTGCGTTGCGCAAGGCTGGGGCGGTCTTGAGAACCTGGCTCTTATACCGGGCACGGTGGGGGCCGCCCCGGTGCAAAACATTGGCGCTTATGGTCTTGAGCTGGAAACACGCATTCAGAGTCTGCAAGTGTGGGATATACGGGCAGGCAAAGAAATAACCTTCCGACCTGAAGATTGCGCGTTTGCTTACCGTGACAGCCTATTCAAACAGGCACCTGCCGGGCGCTGGATGATTCTGTCCGTGACGTTCAGGCTGCCCACGAGATGGGAGCCGTTGCTGGACTACCCTGACCTGCAGCAGGACAGCACACTGGCAGAACGTGGCTCTGCCATGACTCCGGCCGATGTGTTTGACGCCGTCTGCCGGATTCGGCGCGCCAAGCTACCCGACCCTGCCACGCTGCCCAATGCCGGCAGCTTTTTCAAGAACCCGGTAGTTGACGACGCTCAATACCAGACACTGAAACAACGGTGGCCACAACTGCGTGCGTTCGGCACGGGCGATGGCCGCTGGAAACTGGCGGCGGGCTGGCTCATTGAGCAAGCGGGCTGGAAAGGCAAACGCATGGGCGCAGTTGGGATGCATGAACGCCAGGCCTTGGTGCTGGTAAACCATGGCCTGGCGACAGCGCATGATGTGCAGGCCTTGGCAAGGCAGGTACAAAGCGACGTACTGGCTCAGTTTGGCGTGATGCTGGAACAGGAGCCGGTAACTGTTTGCTAGACGGCTGCCGCGTCAATCCAGACCCGGGCCCTAGTCCCAGGTATCCAGAAAACGCAGCACTACACGGGCTGAATTGCTGGCAGCAATATCCATGAACGTGTACATTTCGTTTTCCCCTGCGCCGCCCCCGGCCAGATCGCTAAGCGACCGGAACGCAATAAACGGCACATCGTTGCTGTACGCCACCGCGGCACAAGCCGCACTTTCCATGTCCAGGACCCGCGCATCGAACGTGTCATGCGCGTAACGTCTGAAATCGGCATTATCAATAAATGCCGAGCCCGACACGCCATTGCCGCCTATGATCACGCGGGGCTCATTCTCAAGGCATTCCTTTTCCTGACTACACGATTCCAACGAGACGTCTTGCAGCTTTTTGGCCCGCTGCAGCAAGTTTTGATCAACCTCGAACCAGAACTTGTGATGAATCTCGGGCTGCTGCTCAGAGCGCACCCTGACTTCGCGAGGAAACATCATGCCAAAACCCGGGAACTTCAGACCTTCCTTACCCTTGGGTGGCTGAAATCCACTCTCCGTCTCGCGTGCCATAACTGTTTCAAGGTATTGACCCCAACGCTCGGCTACCAGCACATCACCAATATTCAGGTCGGGATCAGCGCCACCTGCTATGCCACTAAACACAATATGACTGATATTGAAGTGATCCAGGGCCAGTTGCGTGGTCATGGCTGCGTTAGTCATACTGATGCCACTTAAAAATAGCACGACGGGCTGTGATTGCAGCGTCCCGGTCGTGAACGTGATGCCATTGATCTGCTTCTCCGACGGGTCCTTGAGCCGGTCACTCAGATGCGTCAGCTCGGGCTCGAACGCAGAAATGATGGCAATGCGCTGTTGTTGCTCGGACGTGGCCATTGCCGGCATGGCAACAACCATGGCCAGGAGCAAGCCTACACAGGCAAGGGCAAGAGCACGTCTGCATGGCCACCAGATGTGGGCGTTTGTCATAAAGGATTCTCCTGAGAAGTAAAAACAGCATATTGGTTGCGGCCTGCCTTTTTGGCCTGATACATGGCCTGATCTGCGGCGTGTATTAAAGCGTCACGATCCAGCACGGCGTCAGGAAATACGCAGATGCCAATACTCGCTGTGACGCGTATGGCCTGCCCGCCCACTTCGTAGGGTGCCTGGCTTGTATCAAGGAGCCGCTGGGCCAAGGCCACGGCTTCACTGACATCGGATATGGCTTGCATCAACACGACAAACTCGTCGCCACCTACCCGCGCCAAAGTGTCTTCTTCCCGCAAGGCTTGCGAGAATCGCTCGCCCGCTTTTTTCAGCAGGGCGTCACCCACACTGTGTCCCAGGCTGTCGTTCACATGCTTGAAACCATCCAGATCAAGATACAAAAGCCCGACACGATGGCTGTAGCGCGATGCCCCGGCTAGTGCCTGACTGATTAACCGCAGCAAGAGTCGGCGGTTAGGCAGCCCGGTCAGGGGATCGTGCTGTGCCAGGCGGGTCATGCGGTGGGCCGCCGCCCTGGCTTGCGTCACGTCCTGCAGCAAGACGACCGCCCCTGTCTGCCGCCCTTTGTTGTCAAAAATCGGAGAGGCCGATCCATCGATCTGCCTGACACTACCGTGCTCATTCGTCAGCGTGTGCGTATCGTCAGAGCGCACCGTCCTGCGTCGGTCCAGAGCCACGTGAATAGCGGCCAGCGTATCGACAAGACGCCCCTGACTATCTTTTAGCCGAACCACCACATCAATGGCCCGGCCAATCGCCTGATCCGGCGGCCAGCCCGTCATGGCGCTTGCTGCGGGGTTGATGTACGTAACCAGACCGTCATCGTCGGTAGTGAGCACACCATCGCGTATCCCTTCCAGCGTTACATGAAACCGCTCTTTTTCTTGTCTGAGCGTCTCTTCTGCCGCCTTGCGACCGGTAATGTCATTAATCAGTGCAAAGAACCCCGCCACGCGGTCACGCGGCCTGTCGGGCACCAGCATTGCAATAAAATGCCCCGAGTATCCATCCGGATGGCGCAGGGATATCTCGATTTCCTGTGTTTGCCCCTCCAGTACCCGCCTGATATACGGCTCCATCAACACGAACTGGTCTTTATCCAGCAAGTCGCTAAGGTGCACGCCCTGAATTTGTTCGGGCTTGAGCCGGAACCATTTTTCGTGGGCAGCGTTACTGAACTGATTGACAAGGTTCTTGTCCCAATATCCCACCATGGCAGGCAGAGACTCCAGAATGGTTTGCACGCTGGAGCGGGCACGCTGCAGGCGTTTGTTGGTGATGCGGTGAGCACGAAGCTCATTGTTGACACGCCGGGCAAGCAATAGGCAGATGGCCAGCAAGGCGATCAGCAGGGCTGCCTGCCAGTAGGCCATATAACGCCAGCCGGCCATAATGCCAGCTACGGACTGCACAGTTGTGATCACAAAAGGGTACTGGTCAAGACGGCGAAAATTGTACAGGCGGTAACTGCCTTCGATTGGCGACATACTGGTAAAACTGCCATGACTGGACGAGCGTATTTGTTCGAATGCAGTCGTCCCTTCAAGCGAGCCATCCCATGGCGACTGGTCGTATGGAAACGTGATGATGGCCGACCCGTCCATGCCCCACACATTCAGGCCACTGTCTGCGCCCACTTCAAACTCGGCCAGCAGTCTGGTCATGGAGTCAAGCCGAAACGAATAGACGGCAACCCCACCCAGGCTGCCGTCGGCATGGCGCCATGCGCGACTTATGGCCATGCAAGGCTTGTCGGCATTGTCACTCACAAAAGGTTTGCTGTAGAACACGTCGGGCGCATCAGGCTGGGTGTGAGACAAAAACACGTCACGACTGGCCAGGCGTTTTGCCTTGGGTGCCTGATCCTCGTGCATGGCATGTATGATAAGTCCATCAGCGTCCAGCACAAACATCTGATCGTGCTCCGCCACCGCCGGCACACTGAACAACGCCCCGGCCTCATCCTTTGATGCGCCCTGGTTCGCTTCAAGTTGCCTGACGGTGTAGGCTAATGATCGGTCTATCGTCTCCAGACGCTGCTCCAGCACATGGGCAACCGCTGTCAGGAGGTTCTGGTTGATTGTATTGGCGCCATGCCAGATTGCATGGCGCGACTGGCCAAGCTGGTACATGGCCAGGGCAACAATTGCCACTGCTACCAGCATAACCAGCCAGAACGTCCGTGAAGCCGAGAAAATCCGGAATGCCATCGTCAGTCTACTTCCCTAATTGATGGCTGTAGTGTAATGTAACAATCCGTCTATCACTGTGATGATTTTCCATTAAACGCTAACTTGTTTTTCCTTTCACATGACCGAACTGCTCATTGCCGATGACCATCCCCTATTTCGTGAAGCGCTGCGCAGTGTGACGCTGCGCACATTCCCAGACACGATCATTCACGAGGCGGATCAACTCAATTATCTGTACGACCTGGTCGAGGCACATCCCGATGCCGACTTATTATTGCTTGATCTGGACATGCCAGGCGCGCAGGGGTTTAGCGCTCTGGTGCATTTACGTGCCCTGCACCCGCAACTGCCAATTGTCATCGTATCGGCCCACGAGGACCCCGTGATCATCCGCCGTGCCATAGATCATGGCGCAATGGGGTTCATTCCCAAATCGTCCAGTGCCACCGTACTTGGGCAAGCATTGAAACATGTTCTGGATGGCCATGCCTGGCTGCCAGACGGTGTCGTGCAAGGCACCGGGGCCAATGAAGAAGAACTGCGTGTAGCCAACCAGATACGGGACCTGACGCCCCAGCAGTTCAAGGTGATGCAAATGCTGGGATCCGGCAAGCTGAATAAACAAATCGCGTATGAACTGAATGTCTCGGAATCGACCGTGAAGGCCCACATGACGCATATTTTGCGCAAACTTGGCGCGTCCAACCGTACCCAAGCGGTTTTGATCGCCTCGCATTTGCATCTGCCTGATACCGACGCAGATCAGTCGGGGTTCTAAGCGCGCTGTCTACTGCTGCTGTACCTGCTGCCGGACCGGGCTGTGGGCTGCCAGAAACGCGCGCATTGACGCAGGCCGTACTGGCTTGGTCAGCACAATGTAGCCACGCTCCCGTGCAGCACGTTTCAGCGTATCGCTGCCATCCGCCGTCAACAGCGCCCCCGCAACACCTGTTGTTCCGGCACGTAGCGCATCCAGCGCATCCAGTCCGTCCAGACGATCGTGCAAATGATAATCGACCAGCAGGACGTGAGGTTCCCAATGCATCTGTGCCAACGCACTGTCGACGGTCGTGGCGCACAGCACGCTGACCTGCCAGCGCTTGAGCAATGCCGTCATCCCTTCCAGAATATCGGAATCATTGTCCAGACACAGTACGCGCAGGCCTGCAAGGCTCTGATCAACAGCAAGCTTTTCTGGCTCATGGGGCGGCACTGCCTGGGGAGTGGTCACCCGCGGAACAATAATGGCGAACACGCTGCCCCGCCCGACTACCGAGCGCGCATCCAGGCGATGCTCAAGCAGGCGTGAGATACGCTGACAAATGGACAGGCCCAGTCCCAGACCCCGGCCATCCCAGTCAAAAGGCTGTTCAAAGCGGTGGAACTCGTCGTAGATTTGTTGCAGGTGATGATCGGGAATGCCCGGACCGGTATCACACACCATCAGAACGACTTCGTGTGCCTTGACGCGCGCCGCCAGAACAATGCGCCCCTGGCGCGTATAGCGCAACGCGTTAGCCAAAAAATTCTGTAGAACACGCCGCAACAGGCGCCGATCACTGTGGATGTAACAAGCGCGACCATAAAGACGCATCTGCAAGCCCCTTCCTTGCGCCATTGGGGCATATTGGTCAAACAATTGCTGCATCAGCTCCCGCACATCAAACTGCGTACGTTCGGGCTGCAGCACACCAGCATCAAGCCGCGACACATCCAGCAAGCCGTCAAGCAGCTCTTCTGCGGCCCGCAACGATGCATCAATGCGTTCGGCCAGGTGGATACGTTCGTGATCATTGTCGGATTCCCGCATAGCCGACGAGAATAACCGCGCCGCATTAATGGGCTGCAGCACGTCATGGCTGACGGCCGTAAGGAAACGGGAGCGAGACTCCTGCGCCATCTCTGCCTCTTGTGTGCGCTCAGTCACGCGTAACTCCAGCGTCTCGTTGATGTCTCTCAGTTCACGCTCGACCCGTTTATATTCAGTCACGTCACTGAAGCTGGTGACATAACCACCGCCCGGCAAGGGCCTGCCACGCAGTTCGATCACGTGCCCGGACTGCAAGGTGCGCTCGAACACATGCGGTGACCCTTGCCGCATAAAGGCGACCCGTTTGGCGATCTCGGTCTGGATATTAAGCTCATCCGGCTCGCCCAGTTCGCCGCGCTCGGCGTTAAACCGGATCAGATCCCCAACCGACCGCCCCACATACAGCATGCCGGGCGGATAGTCGAACAATGTCTGGTAGCGATTGTTCCATGCCACCAGTCTCATCTCAGCGTCCACCACACTAACACCCTGGTCAATATTTTCCAGGGTGGCCAGCAAGATATCGCGATTAAACCTAAGCTCCTGCCCTGCCTCATCCAGAATGGCCACCACGGCGGCCACTTCCATCCCCGAGCCTTTGAGCACGCTGGTCAGCACCAGTCTTGCGGAAGCTGCGCCAACAGCCGCCGCCAACAACAGCTCCGTGAATTGAATCCATTGACGATCGGCACGCAAATCAGCAGTAAGCGGCCGCCCCAGTTGCTTGGCCCGTTCACGAAAAGCGCGACGGGCCGGCTTCTCACCAATGATCCGTTCAGCCAGTGTCAGCAAGTCCGTCACGTGCACGCTGCCAGACCAGTACCCTGCCTCCAGGCTGCGCCTTGCTGCATAAGGGTCCAGAAATGGCTCGGCCCGCAGACGATCCCCCAAACTGGGCGGCCAGCGTACCGATACCAGGAGCATGGTGACGATGTTCAGCAGAAGCGACCAGAACGTTCCATGCGTTAGCGGATCCCACTGCACCAGTCCAAACAGCTTGTGGGGGCGCAGCCATGTCATGCCAAACAGCCCTTCGGCTAGCCAGGTGCGGTCAAGCCACCCGGCTTCCGTTAGCGTGGGCAGCAAAAGCGTGTAAATCCATACTGCAAACCCAATGAGCAGGCCTGCCAGGACACCCTGACGGCTGGCGCCACGCCAATACAGCCCTCCAATCAGGGCCGGAGCGAACTGGCCAACCGCCGCAAAGGCCATCAGGCCAAAAGCAGCCAACGAGGTATCGGTCCCGCTGGCCCGATAATAGCCATACGCCATGGCCGCCATGCACATAATGGCAATACGCCGTATCCACAAGACTGTTGAGGCCACACTGCCGCGGTTTGCGTGTGCCCATCGCCCACGCAACAGCAGCGGCATGACCAGGTCATTGCTGATCATGGTGGCCAGTGCCACACTGACGACAATGACCATGCCCGTGGCCGCAGAAAACCCGCCAATGTAGGCCAGCACCGCCAGGGCCGACTGGTTCTGACTAAGTGGAAAAGCCAGCACAAAACTGTCGGCAGCTACCGAATCGGTATGTCCGAACACGGCGACGCCTGCGCTGGCAATGGGTAAGACCATCAGACTGACAATCACTAAATAAGTGCCGAACAGCCAGCGGGCGCGACGAATATCGACCACATCAGCGCACTCGACCACGGCCACATGGAACTGGCGTGGCAGGCACACAAGCGCGGTAAAGGCAAGCAGCGTTTGCCCCACAAACCCCACAGGCGGCTGCGATTCGATCAGGGCCCTGGAGGCTGCAATGACGTCGGTACCCTGACGAGAAAACCATTTGATGGAAAATACGCCCACGATAATGAGCGCCACCAGCTTGACCAGGGATTCAAACGACACGGCGAGCATCAGGCCCGGACGGTGCTCGGTAGCATCGACTTGACGGGTACCGAACAGTATTGAGAACAGGGCCATGATGATGGCGACGTACAGAGCGGGG